>SCTL01000361.1 GCA_004297495.1 Verrucomicrobiota bacterium | reverse complement strand
TGGCAACAATAATGCAATCAATACGGGAGGTTCCCCGACGTATGTTGCGAACGGATTGAATGGGCACGCCGTGGTGAGTATTACCGGAAGCCTCTCTTTTGACGGATTTAGCTACACTGGCCAAAACAATGATTATTTCGACCTGGCGAGTCCGGTTCATAATATTCAAACGGTGGCGATGGTGTTCAGAAAAACATCAAATAACTATTACGGCGGCGATGTGTGCATGTTTGGCAGTGATCCGACAGGCTGGGTTAATGAGGCTTTCAATGGCGATAACCACTATGGAACGACATATTTCAGTTATGATATTTCCGATCCAGCCGTAAGATATGGCGATATACGGATTAACGGCTCATCCGTTGGCGCTGGCAATGGCGGATATACTTCGGTTCCAACTGACTATCACATCATGGTATTTCAGATCCAGCAAGGCTGGGGATCCGACATCAACATTAATCAGATCGCCAGCGCGACAGACCACAACTCACTTGTTTGGGGAATGGATGTGGCCGAATTGCTGGTTTATGATACGTTCCTCAACCATACGGAAGTGGGGCAAGTGGAGAGTTATCTGAATAATAGGTATTTTGTTGTTCCCGAACCGACCAGCGCGAGCCTAGTCGGGCTGGGCGTGGCTGCATTTTTCGTCGCGCGGCGGAAACAGAACAAGTAAGACTTCCCAGTTCGAGGCAAGCCGCTACATACAGTGGCGGCCTTTTTTGTTTGTCCACGCCGGGTTTGGCGGTGCAAACTTTTGGCCAAACATGAAATGGCGTGAGAAGCACGAAGGATTTGCGGGGCAACGTTTGGTAGTCCTGCCACGCCCCATCCTCGCCAACGCCCTGCAATATCCGCTTCTCAAGCCCCTCCTTCCGACGGATGCGGGATATTATCCGAAGGCGAAAGGCCATACTTGCGCGCGCGAGCGAGGCTGTCCGGAAGCCATCTTTATTTACTGCGCCGCCGGCGACGGTTGGTGCGAGATCGCTGGCCGGAGACACGACGTGGCCAGCAATCAACTCTTGGTGATTCCCGCCTCCACGCCTCACGTTTATGGCGCGGCAAAAAAAACGCCTTGGACGATTCATTGGTTCCACGCTGTGGGATCGAATGTCCCGTTCTACCTCGAAAGACTCGGGGTCACGGAGACGAAACCAGTCGTCCCACTCGGCGGCGACGTGCAACTGTTCTCGCTGTTTGAAGATGTATTGGAGGGACTCGAGCACGGCTTCACCTTGACCCATTTAATTTACGCCGCGCATTCCCTGACGCACCTGATGGGTTTGATTTTGCGTCACAAAGAGGAGTTCTGGCACGGCGAAACTGATGTTCGCGAGCGGATGGCCAAAAGCCTCGAGTTCATGAAGGGCCATCTGCACGAACCGCTGAACATCGCCACTCTTGCGTCGCTCGTGCGTTTGTCGCGCTCGCACTACACCACCATGTTTCGGCGCGTGACAGGTTATGCGCCGGCGAGCTACCTGAATCATTTGCGGATGCAGCGGGCGGTGCAACTGCTGAACACAACTGATCTCTCCATCAAGCTAATCAGCGACCGGTTGGGCTTTTCAGACCAATTTTATTTTTCGCGCGCGTTCAGCAAAATGCACAATCACTCTCCCTCGGAGCATCGGCGGCGCTACACGTCTTAGACGTTCATTGCGTGAACGCTTGCTCCGCTGGATTCCCAGCGAGCACTGGTCAAATCTCCATGCACGGCGGCTAAGCGGTGCTGGCGGCACGCCAAAGGGGAATTATGCCGTGCTCGCGGCTTCAGCGTCACCAACCCCATCAGCATCGGCACACCCGAACTCTTCTATCGTATAAAGCGGCTGCCCTGATGAGTCGCGGATAGGCTCTGTTCGATTTTCCATAAACCTGAGTTCCCCCCGATTGCGGCGAGGACTACGTGCACCCTTTCCTCAAGTCTCTTCGCGCCGATTCGTACGCGCGAAATCCTGCCCGTCGCGACCGGCCAATAGTCCATGCAGGGCGTCGAAACGTCCATTCCAGATTACGGTCGTGTGTGCCAAGCTTCAATCCGACAACACGAATAAAACACTAATCAATCCCCCCGAATGAATACTTCATTGAGACTGCAAGCGTTTCACACGCGCTGTTCCACACTGCTGACTTTCCTCAAGCTGTTCCTGATTGGCGTGGTGGGGAGCACACTCTGCGCGCAGCGCGCGGCCGCGGCAACGATCCAGTGGCAGGGACAGCCGGGCGTCTCGGCAACGACCAACTGGTCCGACGCTGCGAATTGGACCGCGCCGTCGCAAACATATTACAACCAGGTGCAATTCCTCGGCACGGGAGCTAATGCTCCCGGTGATCTGACTGTAAACACTTTGTTCGACAGTGCGACTGCGGCTTCGCAAATGCCCATCTGGCAACTGGACTTCAACAATGTCAACGGCAACTACGTCACGCTCGTCAATCCGGGAGTGACACTGCATGTTGGTGCGGGCAATGGATGGACAACTGTTGGCGCTCCCGGCACTCCCATTGACGCGGTCGAAGTCATCAAGTTTACCGGCGATGGCGGAGGGATGTGGCTGGAAGGCGGCAACCTTACAGTGCAGCAGAGCGCGCCGTCACCGGGCAATCACAACGTAACCCTCAATCTGTCGGAATTGGGAAGTTTTCAAAAGACGGGATCCAGAATTCTGGTCGCTGCCACCGGGAATTACAGCCACGGCACGTTGTATCTGGCCAAGACGAATTTGATTAATCTTAGTTCCGACATCACGATCTGCTGGCAGGGCGGTTACAGCAACTCGCTGCCTTGCGCCCTCTACCTCGGCCAGACCAATTCGATCACCACTGGCAGCGGCAACAACAACATCATCGTCGGACAGAGCGGCGGCACCAATGCGATCCTGGCGTTCAATCCGGCGTTGGTGAACACGGTCCCAGCGCCCGAAGCTTGCATTGCCAGCACGGCGAGTGGTGGCCGCGGCAATTTGTCGGTGGCTGCGAATAACGGTGCACCCAACGCCCCGGCCTACGGAATCTGCAATCTCTCTGGCGGCAAGGTGACGCTGATTGAGGATTCAATTCAGCTTGGGCAGGGAGGAAACTCGACGGTCGCCAGCGCGTTGGGCGTGCTGAGTTTTGACAACGGCTCCATTGACGCCAACACCGTCGTGGTTGGCAATCAGACGACGACCAGTGCGGGCGCAGGCGCCGGCATCATCAACGTCGGCACCAACACTGCACAGGGTGCGAATGCAACGCTGGCCGTCAATAGCAGCCTCACCCTGGCGTCGGTGAGCGGTACGCCGACCGCGGGCAGTGCGGGAGTACTTAACATCAACGGCGGTGTGGTGAACGCTGACCTCATCGTCAACGGCGGTGGCGTGGCAACGATTTCAATGAGCGGCGGAACGTTGACCACGAAGTCGGTGGGATCGGCTGCCAGCCCAATCAACGCGATGACCGCGACCAATTCCACACTTCAAATCAAAGTCGCCGCTGTCGCTGCGACCAATGTGTTCCTGAGCAGCCTGACTTCGGGCGGCGCGACGAACGTGGTCAACATCGTTTCGCTGCCATCCATTGGCAGCTATCCGACACAAATCCCGCTGATCCGTTACACCGGGACGATTGGCGGCGTCGGTTACAACTTCGGCTTGGGCACCCTGCCGCCGCTGGCCGTTGGTTATCTGTCCAACTCGGTCGCAAATGGAATCATTTATCTCGTGTTGACCGACGGACCGCGCAACTTGACTTGGACCGGATTGCACAGCAGCAATTGGGACACGACCACAGCCAACTGGTTTGCCGGCTCGGCCATCACGTACAGTGACGGATCGTTTGTGAGTTTTCTGGATGGAGCCACAACAGCCTCGGTGAATCTGACTGCGGCGGTTCAACCTGCAAACGTGACGGTCAGCAACTCGAGCTCTGCGTACACCTTTAGCGGCAGCGGTTACCTCGGTGGCCCCGGCGGACTACTTAAGGCTGGGAGCGGCAAACTGATTCTTGATAACAGCGGCATCAACAATTACGTCGGCACCACGACGATCAGCGCCGGTACGCTCCAGATCGGCGCCAACGACAGCAACGGGAATTTGCCGAGCGGCGGCAGCGTCAACAACAATGGCGCGCTCGTTTTTGCCCGCAATGACAGCCTTACCATCGGCAACCCCATTTCAGGCACGGGTTCGGTGACGCAGTCAGGCGGTGCATCGTTGCAGTTGAGCGGCCTCAATTCTTTCTCCGGTCCGCTCGTGGTAACCAACGGAAGCACGTTGCAAGTCGGCAACGCCGCCGCCTTGGGAACCAGCGCCGGCGCAACCATCGTAGCCAATGGCGCAACCCTCGATATCAATGGGTACTATCTCACCTCTGAACCCCTGGTCGTTTCCGGCTCCGGCGTGGGCGGGGCAGGTGCCATCGTAAATAGTGGCGGAGCGGTTTACGGGTTGACGACGAATTTGACGCTGGCAGGCAACGCGACCTTTGGCATCGCCACGCGCTGGGATTTAGGTGGATCGTCGGGCGGCGTTTTGAACAGTGGCGGACAACCCTACAATGTGACTCTGCTGGGGAACGGTTACTTCGAGTGGAAACGTCTGAAACTGGACGCGAACTTCGGCGACATCAATGTGATGTCCGGCAACCTCGGCGCTGTTGGTTCCACGACGTTCGGTAATCCAGCCAATACGCTGACGCTCGCGGCGGGTTCGGGACTCACTTTCTATGCCGACGATACATCGGTCACGATGAACAAGCGGGTCGTATTCAATGACGGCGCCACCATCGCGAATGGCTGGTGGAACAATGTCATCAGCGGACCCATGGTGATTACCAACGCCAACGGTGGTGGTTATTGTGAGTTCAACATTGGCAGCTATTCACTCACGTTGAGCGGCGCCCTGACTGGCAACGGCATCATCTACAAAACCGGCTCGGAGACATTGGTTCTCAGCGGCAACAGTCCGGCATTCGCGGGCGGCGCGTATGTTTTGGGCGGCACGCTCACCGTGAATGGTACGCTCAACAACAGCTTGGGGATTACAATCGCCTCAGGCCGTTTGAACCTCAACGGACCGCTTTCAGGCAGCGGAGTGACCAGCAGCGCGGGAACAACGGTCGCAGGCTCGGGTAGTGCCAGCGGGGCCATGGATATCAGCGGCAACCTGATGCCCGGTGATAACGGCGTGGTTGGAACGCTGACGATGGGCGGGCTGACGTTGCAAGGCGGGGCCTCCGTGACGAGCGATCTGGGTCCACTCGCGGCGGGCGCCAACGACCTCGTGCAAGTGAACGGCAATCTGACCGCCAACGGAAACACGCTCTACGTCAATCTGGTCGGCGGGACGCTGGAAAATGGACGCGCCTACACGCTCATCAATTACACCGGTACGCTAAACGGTTCCTTTGGCGGAGTCGCGACTGTTTCGCCGTCGCCTTACACATTCGTTCTGACGAACGTGACCACGACCTCGCCGAAGAAGATCCAGGCGATTGTCACTGGTGGCCAATCCTCCGTGCTGGCGTGGAACAATGCGAGTGCCAATGGCGAGTGGGATGTTCTGGGATCCGCAAACTGGACGAACCGGACTACTCACGTTTCGCCGGACCTCTTCTATTCTTTTGATTCTGTGATATTCGATGACACGGTGACGAATTCACCGACGCCCACAACGACGATTGACATTGCGAGCGGACAGGTGGTCACACCCAGCGCCATCACGAACAACTCGACGGTGGACTATACGATCAGCGGCGCCGGCCAGATCAACGGCACCGGCGGTCTGACCAAACAGGGTAGCAGCACCCTGACGCTCAACGTGCCCGGAAACCTCACGGGCCCGGTGCGGATCAGCGGTGGCACCGTCAAGACGCCAGGCGGAACCCTCAACTCCGTTTCGTCCGTCACTATCACCAACACTGGCACGCTAGACTTTAACGGCGCTTACATGACCGGCAGCAAGCCCGTCACCGTTTCCGGCGCGGGCGCTTCCGGCGCGGGCGCACTATACAACAGTGGCGGCGACATTTACGGCAATGTGCTGAAACTCACGCTCGCGGGTGACGCGACGTTGGGTGGCAGTGCCCGATGGGATCTGACCGGCGGCTCCAGCGTCTCCGGCCCTTACAAAGTCACGCTCCTCCGTTCCTCCAGCGGCGGTTACGGTGAATGGGATTCGGTGAGTGTTTCCAACAACGTCACCGAGATCGAACTGGCGGTCGGCAATCTCGGCCTGAAGAATATGACTACAAGCTTCAGCAACCCGGGCACTGTTCTGACCGTCAACACCAACTGCGAACTCACCTTCTGGAGCGGTGGGCTCAACGGAAGCCTCCACGTTCGCAACAACGGTCGGGTAAACCTCTGGAATGCACCAGCCCCGATCACCGGCAGCAATCTGATCCTAGACGAAGGCGCCTTGTGGTATGCCTGGTCGGGCAGTGGTGATCAGACCTATAGCTGCGCGGTGACGTTGAATGGCGTGGCGCACTTGTTGATCGGCGATGGGAAGCGGATTTACACAAACGTCCTCAGTGGCGCCGGCGGCATTCTAATCGAGAACTGGAACAGTCAGATGGTTCTCTCGGCTGTGAACACCTACAGCGGGCCGACCATCATCGCCAACGGACCGCAGGTGGCGTTGACTGGCAACGGCTCCATCGCCAACAGTTCGCTGATTTTCTTCGGCGGCACGAGTCCCACGTCAGTGCATGTTGATGTGAGCGGACGGACCGACAAGTCGCTGACACTCGCCAACGGACAGACGCTGGCCGGCATTGGCGCGGTCGCCGGACATCTACTGGTATCGGCGGGCGCGACAATCTCGCCGGCAGGGACGAACACCACGCTGAGCATCACCACCGGTTCAAATCCGACGGGAACCATTTCTGCCAGCAGCAACGTCGTGCTGAACGGCAGTGCAATCCTCAAGCTGAAAGGCTCGGGCACCTGTGACGTCATCCAAGCTGGAGGCAGCATCACTTATGGCGGGACGCTGAATCTGGTAAACATTAACGGTGCGCCTTTGGCAGTTGGCAATTCGTTCAAGCTGTTCAACGCGGCCGGAACCTACGGCGGCACCTTCGCGAACATTGTGCCGACAGTTCCAGGAGCAGGACTTAAGTGGAGCACTAACAATTTGGTTGTGGACGGCACGGTCACCGTGGTTTCAGGTGCTGCACCGCAACCCAGCATTACCAGTGTCGCCGTTTCTTCCGGGAACATAATTCTGCACGGCACCAATGGACCGGCGAACGGCAACTATTATGTTCTGACGAGCACAAACGTGACACTGCCGATTAC
>SCTL01000360.1 GCA_004297495.1 Verrucomicrobiota bacterium | reverse complement strand
GTTTCCCACTCGACGGCACGAAATGCGTTATCAAGCCACAGCACCGCCTTGCCGCGTCTGCCTGTTTGATTGCCAACCCGCACCCGGAGCAAGGCTGAGTTGCGCGCGAGGTGCGGGATGATTTGCGCGCTTTCGATCCACACCAGCGTCGTGCACTGAAGTTCCAACTTACCGACAATTCCATTCCAACTTTGTCCAAGTGAATCGGAAATCGAATGTGCGTCGGGCCGATAGGGCAAAATCATGCGATTGTCCACGCGCACCGTGACGCGATGCTTGCCCGGCCTGACGATTCCGAGGTCGTATTCATGCGGCGTGCAGAGCGAGTTGTTCGTGCCGATGAGTTGGTCGTCCAGCCAGACGCGCGATTCCCAGTTCACGCGTTCGAGAAACAGTACCACGCGCCGGTCGACCCAGTCTTTCGGGATTTCGATGTCGCGCTGATACCACGCCGCGCCGAGATAATGCCGCGGCGGCTGGCAGACGAACGGAACTTTCACGCTGCCCGGCTTGGCGTAAGCCGTGTAGTCCTCGCGTTGAAACCAAAGCTTGTCGTAGAGCGACAGCACCCACGGCGTGTTCGTACTGATTTCATCGCCGTAGCCTTGCGCCTGCAACACGCCGGGCAGTTTGATTTTGTCGGCCAGATCGCGCGCGAACCATTTCTCATTCACGCCCGCGTCGGCACGGTCGAGCGCAAACCGCCATTCGCCGGCCAGCGAGACGTTTGGATGTTCGGCGCTCCAAGCTAAATAATTTGCGGTGACGCAGGCGACGGCAATCGTTAGCGCCAGTGTGGACCTGATGGGCTTCATTTTGCTCCCGGCTTTTTCAGTGGACCGACTGCTTCCGGCGGGTTCAACTCGATGTTAGTCGGCTCATCGCGGTCACAAGTGATCTCGCCGTCCTTTAATTTCAGTTCGACGACCTGAATCGAACTGCGCCGCTGTTCGTAGCCGTTTTTCTTCGCGTCGTCGCCGCGACGTCCGGGATGCGTAAAGTAGAACAGAAACGCTCGCCCGCCGCTCACGACCACATCCGGATGCCCGCCGATGACTCGATCGTCCGTGCCTGTGCCGGGTTGCTCCAGAAGATTTTTGGGCTGGCGTTTCCAGTTCAACAAATCCTCCGAGTGATAAACTCCCAGCCCCCGCCAGTTGTCCACGATCATCAAGTTGTGATCCTGCCAGCGGAAAACTTTCGGGCCTTCGCCCGCGCGATCACCCACGGCTTTGCCCTTGTCCGTCCAATGAGCCAAGTCCGGACTGTCCGCGTAGTAAATGGATTTTCTGTCGCGCTCGTTGTTGTACCAGAGCCGCCACGAGCCGTCGGGCAACCGAAACACGCTCGGATCAATCACGCGATCCGACGCCAGCTTGAGCGTGGAGTTGAACTTCCAGTTCAGCAGATTCGTGCTCGTCAGATGCACGATGTCGCGCGGCGCGTTCCAGTCCTTGAACACGCCAGGCACTAGCGTGAGGAACATGTGATAGCGGCCCTCGTGCTCGATCACGTCCGGCGCCCAGTGGGTTTCGTTCGTCCCGCCGCAGTGGATGTCCGCCGTGCCGCGATATTTCCACGTCGCGCCGCCGTCCGCCGATTCCGCGATGCCGATGCGCGTGCCGTGAACCCACTCCACACCGGGACTGTTCGTGAGATTCGCGCGACGGTTCGTGTAAAACATGAACCACTTCTGCTCGTGCCGATTCCAGATCACGGTGGGATCCGCCGCCCCATCGAAAACCGGATCGCGGAACAGCGGCTTGTCGGCGAGTTTGCCGGGGCCGTTTTGTGCGAGCGCCGCGGATTCAAGCGTCGCGAGTACGCTGAGGAGAATAAAACACCAGGTCGCGCAGACCATCGGAAAACTCCGCCTCAGGAGCGCGGACGCCTCGTCCGCGCGAATCCCAAAAATTGAAACACGCGGACGAGGCGTCCGCGCTCCTTTCCCCCGGCGCTTCGG
>SCTL01000359.1 GCA_004297495.1 Verrucomicrobiota bacterium | reverse complement strand
TTGATGGAACTTCAGGTCGTCAACGGCGCGGTGATTTCGGTGGCGCATGATGACCGGCTGCCGCGGCCCGCGTGGTTGTTGCGCAATTTCAAAGCGACCAGCCTGAATTTCAGGATCAGCGATCGGCCCATGACCGTGTTTCAGCGCAAAGCTTCCGCGGACGAGGGCCTCACGTTCGGTCCCAACGCCGATATCACCACTCAGAAATCCAGCAACATGTACGTCGTCTTCGTGCATGGCCGCACCGGGTTGCTGGCGGAACAATATACGCCCAAGGCGCACTGATTCCGTGCGCGAATCCGTTCTGCCCGAAACTCTCTGTGCCCTTGATTGTTTCGCCGGGCGGCATACGATTCCAGCGTGTCCACGCCCGACAAGCACATAAGCCGCTTTTGTTTCGCCGTGGCGTGTTGGATTCTGCTGGCCAGTTTGGCGGCGCAAGCTTCCGACGAACCGCGCTGGTTCACGCGTTCCTGGCTTTCGGACGACGGTTTGCCCAACAACACGGTCACCGGTATCGCGCAGACGCCGGACAATTATCTTTGGATCGCCACGGCGAACGGCTTGGCGCGCTTCGACGGTTTGCGCTTCGAGGAATTTGTCTCCCGCAGTTTCATCAGCCCGCCGGATCGCGGCCTGCTCGCGATGACGTCCACCAAACGCGGCGGGCTGCGCCTGGCGACGGACCGGGCGTCGCTCGTCTGGCTGGACGCCGGTCAAAGCCGCGTCATGCCCGCCCAGACCAGCGGGCTGCCCAATTCCACCGTGAACGCGCTGCTGGAAGACTCGCGCGAAGCGTTGTGGGTGTGCTACCGCAATGGCGATGTGTGCCGGGTGACTGGCGGTCAGGTGAGAAAGTTTTCCGAAGCAGAGGGCCTGCCGGCGCCGACGATTTGCTCGCTGGGCGAGGACGCTCATGGGCAGATTTGGTTTTTGAAGAACGGCCGGGTCGGCGTGTTCCGCGATGAAAAATTTCACACCTTGGCTGACGCGGATCCGGGCGTCGGACGTCTGGCCATCGCGCGTGGCGGCGGGGTTTGGTTTTGTGTCGGGTTTCGGTTGTTCCGATGCAGCGAAGCCGGCGAGTTGACCAAAGTTGGCGAGTTCGGCACGGCGCGTGGCGCGTCGGAAGTCTCGGTGATGTTGGAAGGAAAAGATGGCGCGGTCTGGATTGGCACGACGCTGCATGGATTATTTCGGTTTGATGGAAAACAATTTGACCACGTGCCCACCACGCACCGGGAAATTCTCAGTTTGATGGAAGACGCGGAGGGCACGATCTGGGTCGGCACGGGCGGCGGTGGCTTGGATCAAATCCGTCCGCAGGCGGTCGAATTGCTGACCGGCAATTCCGGGCTGCCGTTTGAATCGGTCAGTTCGTTGACGCAGGAAACGAACGGCGTGATCTGGGCCGCCACGCAGGATGGTTCGTTGTCCCGTTTGACGAACGGACAATGGCAGACGATTCCACCGGGACCGGATTGGCCCGCCGACGCGCTTTGTCTCGCGGCGGATGCTCCCGGTAATGTCTGGATCGGAACCCGAACGCACCGCTTGCTGCGCTGGCGCGACGGGCGCATGGAACCGTGGGGCGACGTGCGGCAGATCAAGGGGCAAACCATCCACACCATCGTCGCCGCGCGCAATGGCGACCTCTGGCTGGGCGGCGGCGACGCCCCGGCGGAAGTGTTGCGGTTGCGCGACGGGAAAATTCAGACCTACGAATTGACGGGCGACGTGCGCATCATCCGCGCTTCCGTCGAAGATGCCAAGGGACGCATTTGGTTTGGCACGTCCAAAGGTGTTCTGTTGCGAGTCGAAGGCGACCGGCTCGTGGATGAAACCGCGCGTACCACCGGTGAACCGGAATCCATCCGCTGCCTTTACGCGACGCCGGACGGCGCCGTGTGGATCGGCTATGCGGGAATGGGCGTCGGCCTGCTCAAGGGCGACAAGTTTACTTTGTTCGGCGCGAAGACGGGGCTGTATGACGATTACGTTTCGCAAATCATCGCGGACGAACGGGGCTGGATGTGGTTTGGCGGCAACCGGGGAATCTTCCGCGTGCGCCGTGCGGAATTTGAGGAAGTCGCGGAAGGCCGGGCTGCGCGCGTGCGCTCCATCCATTACGGACTGGGCGAGGGCCTGCCCAGCATGCAGGCGAATTTTGGCAATGCACCCATTGCGCTGCGCAGCTTCGATGGTCGCGTCTGGCTGGCGATGCGCACGGCGCTCGCCGTCATCAGTCCGGAACGGCTGCGGGACAATTCCAAATCGCCACCCGTCTTGCTCACGCGGATGGTCGTGGGCGAACGCACGGTCGCGGCCTATGGCGGCGTGCTCTCGCCCGTTAATTCACAGTCCGCCGAGATCGCGGACCTCTCGCAGCCGCTGCGGCGCGAATTGAAATTACCGCCCGACCATCGGCGCGTGGAGTTCGATTTCACGGCGCTCAGTTATGTCGGTTCGGAAAATGTCTCGTTCCGCTACCGGCTTGATGACGTGGATGACGACTGGCAGGACGCGGATAAACGCAGCGTGACTTACCAGCGATTGGCCGGCGGCAAATACAAATTCCGCGTGAGCGCCTGCAGTGCCGAGGGTGTCTGGAATGAAACCGAGGCCGCGGTGACGTTTGAAGTCGAGCCGTTCTTCTATGAAACGTGGTGGTTTCGCGGCGCCATGCTGGCGATTTTCACCGCAGCCATCATCGCCATCGTGCGTTACGTTTCCTTCCGGCGATTGCGGACGAAACTGCTCCAACTGGAACAGCAGGCCGCGCTGCATCGCGAACGCGCGCGCATCGCCAAGGACATTCACGACGACTTGGGCGCGAGCCTGACGCAAATTTCACTCATCGGAGAATTGGCCCAGCAGGATCGCAATGCGCCGGCCAAGGTCGGTTCGCACGTCGAAAAAATGGCCGGTACGGCGCGCCAGGCAGTGAAATCGCTGGACGAAATCGTCTGGGCCGTCAACCCGCGCAACGACACGCTCGCGCACTTCATTGACTACACGGGACAATTCGCACTGGACTACATGCGCTTGGCGGGCATCCGCTGCCGACTCGACCTGCCTGAAGCCGTGCCGCAGCGTGAACTGTCCACCGACGTGCGGCATAACTTGTTTCTCGTCGTCAAGGAGGCGATCAATAACACCGTGAAGTACGCACAAGCCACCGAACTGCGATTGCGCATCGCCGTGAGCGACGAAAAACTGGAACTCTCCGTGGAGGATAACGGCCGCGGCTTCACGCAGCCGCCGGATGATGCCAGCGCGGACGGATTGCGTAACATGCACCAACGGATGGCCGACATCGGCGGGCAATGCTGGATTCAAGGGCGGCCCGGTGCCGGCGCGCGGATTGCCATCGAATTGCCCTGGCCGCGCGACCATCATCGCTGACTGGCTGAACGTTTGTTCAATATCGCAAAAACGATCTATGCAGCACAGTTCCAAAGAACCAAAAGATAAAAAAGTGGCCATCACCGTCTCCATCGTCGAAGACAGCCGCGGGACGCGCGAAAGTTTGTCGGAACTTTTGAAGCGCTCGCCGGGCTTGCGTTGCGTCGGCGCGTATGCCAACGGCGAGCAGGCCTTGCGCGAGATGCCGTTGCAGATTCCGGACGTGGTGTTGATGGACATCAATCTGCCCGGCATGAGCGGCATCGAATGTGTCGCGCGGTTGAAGGAGAAAGCGCCCAAGACCCAGGTGCTCATGCTCACCACTTACGAGGAAGGCGATTTGATTTTTGAATCCCTCCGCGCCGGCGCGAACGGCTATCTGCTGAAGAACATGCCGCCCGGCGAATTGCTGCACGCGGTCGAGCAGGTTCACGCCGGCGGCTCGCCCATGTCCATGCACATCGCCCGCAAGGTCGTCAACCATTTCCAGAAAATCAAGCAGCCCTCCTCCGAGATGGAGAAGCTCACCAAGCGGGAACAGGAAATCCTGGCGCTGTTGGCGAAGGGATTTCTCTACAAGGAAATTGCCGATCAACTCGGCATCAGTCTCAGCACCGTGCGCGCGCATCTGCACACGGTGTATGAGAAACTTCACGTCCAGTCGCGCACGGAGGCTGTGGTGAAGTATCTGAATCGGGACTGACCCAGGCCCGGGCCAGATTGGACGTCTGTAACGCGTGCTGATGCCGGAGGCCGATTCGGTGCCGTGTGACTGGATTCCGGCCGACGCAAGCGCAGGCAACATCGTACCTGGGTTTCCACCCGGACTTCGCCCCGTTCA
>SCTL01000004.1 GCA_004297495.1 Verrucomicrobiota bacterium | reverse complement strand
CCCGCCACAAAATCATTTTCCGTCACAGCGCGCCACGCGTCGTAGCTCTTGCCGTTCTCGCTGCCCAAAATCACCCGACCCGGAAAGGCGCGATGCACTTTGTCGTAAAATTCCTCCTGATAGTTGTAGCCCACCACATCCAGCATTTGTGCAAGACCGGTGGCATCCGTAGCCGGCTGGTTCGCCAACGCCATCGTGACCGGCCGCGTCGCATCGTGACGTTTCACCGCGGCGATGAGTTTCGGCGCGACGGCGGTGAGTTGCGTCATCTGCGGCGCGCGTGAATCGCGCTCGAAACCTTCCACCGCACGCGTCACGTCATGCACATACGGATCGGTGGGATAATCAATCTCGTTGCCCAGACTCCACGCGATGATGCTGGGATGGTTGCGGTCGCGACGCACCATGTCTGCGCAGTCGCGCTCGGCCCACGCCTGAAAGTCCGCGCTGTAACCGAACCGTTGCGCCGTGCCTTGGTTGCGACCCGCGACCCATTTCCGCTTGCCGATTTCCCATTCGTCGAATGCCTCGTCCAGCACGAGCAGCCCGAGCCGGTCGCAAAGTTCGTAAAGTTCGGACGACATCGGATTGTGCGAGCAACGCACGGCATTCACGCCCAGTTCCTTCATCACGCGCAAGCGCCGTTCCCACACTTCAACCGGCACCGCCGCGCCCAGCGCGCCCGCGTCGTGATGCACGCAAACGCCCTTGAGCTTGAGATTCACGCCGTTGAGAAAAAATCCGTGCTGCGCGTCGAACCGCGCCTCGCGAATGCCAAACGTCGTGCGCGTCTCGTCCACTGGATCCGCGCCGAGAAAAACTCGACACACCGCCGTGTAAAGCGCCGGCGACTCCGGCGACCAAAGCCGCGGATTGGGCAACGCTCCCCAAACGGTGAAGGTGAAAGTTTCTCCCGCCGCAATCGCGTGTGTTTGATCCGCTTCACGAACAGGTTTTCCCGCTGAGTCGAGCCATTGCACGATCAAGCGCGCGGAACAATTTGTTGCCATCGTGTTGCGCACATCGGCATTGACCACGACATCGGCAGCGTTCGTCGTGATACGCGGTGTCGTCACGAACACGCCCCAGATCGGGATGTGAACTGGCGGCAATGTTGCCAGTCGCACATTGCGATGGATGCCTGAGCCCGGATACCAGCGCGAGTCGGCCACGTTCTCCCGCTCACAACGCACGGCGAGCAGATTGGTCGCGCCACCAAAACGCAGGTGCGGAGTCAGGTCGTAGTGGAAACTGCTGTAACCGTAAGGCCGATGCCCGAGGTGGACGCCATTCAGCCAGACATCGCTGTTCCGCATCACGCCATCGAACTCGACGAACACGCGCCGCCCGTCGTCCGCTGAATCCAGCGTGAACGTCTTGCGATACCAGCCCACGCCGCCCGGAAGGAAGCCGGTGCAGCTCGCATTGGTCGGCGAGAAACCACCCTCGGCGCTGAAATCGTGCGGCAAATCCAGTGTGCGCCAGGCGGAATCATTGAACGCGACGTTGGTTGCGGCGGGCGCATCGCCGAGATGAAATCGCCAGCCGGAATTGAAATCCACCGAACGGTTCTCCGCCGCGTTGGTGGCCGACGAGAACCCCACGAGCAGGCAGAAAAATATTGCCAGCCCGAGATGAATCTTTTGAGACCGGAAGTGTGATGTCATGGTGTTCGCCAATGGTGAAAACAGACGAACCCATTCGCCTCCGATATTCAACTGCAAAGCAACTGGCCGACGGGTTCGAAGTCTTTCGGCGGGATGAGCTTTGGCCGAGATTCCCCTAGTTTATTGGCCGAAGACCTCGCCAAAAGTCGCATTACTTGATGAATGCACAAAGTCAGCTCTCATTCTGAATGCTTTGCCGATGATCGGCTTCCAGCCTCTCACTTTCTGTGATAATCTCCACCAGTTCTATGCTTCCTCTTGAATTCCACCAGAACCAGCGCGTGCTGACTCCGGACGAAGAATTGGTCGCGTGACCGTTCGTTTGCTCAAATGAAGAACAACTCCCGGCTCAAAAGTCTGCTGGCGCTTGCGGTCGCGCTGGGCGTGATGCCGGCGCGGGCTTCGCTCTTGACGCTCGATTTCAACACCGCCGGCGGCACGGTGCTGGACCGAAACGGAGCAGGCAGCGGTTTCACCGCGCGGATGCCTGGCAGCGGCGCGAACATCACCGGGAGCGACACGAACCTTCTACTGCGCACCGGCGACGGTGTGTTGCAGTTGCGCAGTTCGCCGGGCGCGGACTTCAACGGCCAAGCG
Source organism: Verrucomicrobiota bacterium (assembly GCA_004297495.1). Lineage (GTDB taxonomy): Bacteria > Verrucomicrobiota > Verrucomicrobiia > Limisphaerales > JADLHS01 > SCTL01. Next base: position 472 of record SCTL01000004.1, on the reverse strand, counting down.
AACATGGCCAGCGCCACCATCGTCGGCGTGAATCTCTCGACACTCGGTTTCACCGGCGAGAACGACTTCGTGGCCAAAGCCACGTTCGTCAATTTGACCAACCTCCACGCCTATCCGGATCAATTGTGTCTGGTCGTCGGCACGGCGACGACGAATCTGATTCGCGCCGGCTTCATCAACTTCGATCAATATCACCCGGGCGCAGACGCAAATGAAGGCTTCGCCGTGAATACCATCAATGCTGGTGACGCGTCGCCGAGATTCAACGTCGCCGTGGTGGGCAGCACGATGACGGTGGAAATCCGGCGCACTTCCGGCGCGTGGTCCGTCAAGGTGAACGGCTTTGATCGGCTGCCCAACGCCAATGGCGATGGCAGCGGCGCACCCGCGCCGCCGAGCTTCCTCGATTCCGCGACGAATCTTTTCGTTGGCGTTGTAGCGATGGACTTGGGCAACGACAGCCCGTGGTCTG
>SCTL01000358.1 GCA_004297495.1 Verrucomicrobiota bacterium | reverse complement strand
CGAAGATTGCGCGGGCGCATCAAGCGAATTTCCTTTGCGCCGCTGACGCGCAGATAGGGGGGCAGTTTGGTGGGGCGAGGCTACTGACGAGCTGGGGGTTAGGCGAAAATATAGTGGTCAGCGGCTCGCGAGGACGCTCGCCCCACCGAGGATTCAAACTGGCTCATCACCGCCGAAGCCGCCGCGCAAATCCTTCCATGTGAATCACCGCGCGCTTGTGAACGCCCCGCGCGATCAACTCATTTCCCTCGCGCGCTTCGATCTGATAATTCACAAACCGTCCGTCGGTGGAAATCACCCGCGCGACGGCCGTCACTTCCGCGCCAAGCGGTGATGGCGCGAGATGCCGCAATTCAATCTCCACGCCCACGCTGCGTTCGCTGGCTTCAAGAAACGGCGCGATGGCCTGGCGCGCGGTGCGTTCGAGAATGCCAATGAGATTGGGCGTGCTCAACACGGCGGGCATCCCGTCCGTGGCGAACTCAATGCAATGCTTCGCCTCGACGACAAACGTCGTCTCACCGGTCGTGCCGATTTTGGGAGAGGACTTCATTCCAATTTATGTCCCTTGTCCGCAAGACTGCATGTTGGATTTTCACCGGCTGGACCGATTGTATATTTGCCACCGCGCGGACAAACGAATTTGTGACGGAGGATACCATTCGTCCCAAATGTGCCGTAAAGATCAACCTCCGTGGGCGTATCTGTTGGCAATTTGTGTTCTGCTTTTGCCCACGAAGCCTTTGCTTCTCGAATCTCTTTCAAATTGTTGATACAGGCATTTCGATAAGCGCCGTTTCGCGCGGGAATGAAACTCGGAATGGCGATTGCAGCCAAGAGCAACCATGCAAACGCGACCGCCATGGTTATCAACAATTTCTTCCTCCCTAACAAAATCACGCCTAGCCAAATCAGGATCGCGGTGATTCCGATGGCAATGAAAGTCAGCGCCACTTGGCCACGCTTCGGGTCTTCTGAAAGCCATTCCATCATTGCCAGTCCTTAACTCAGCAACTTCCTCCACCGCGCCAACTGCTTCGCCACTTCCTTCGTGCCGGGGGCGCCGGGGAGATTGCGCTTGGCCATCGCGCGGGTCAGATCGAACACGCCCAACGCATCGCGGCCAAAGGTTTTATCCACGGATTGCAGGTCGGTGAGGGTGAGTTGATTCAACGCTTTGCCTTCGCCTTCGGCCAGCGCCACCACCGCGCCCACCACGTGATGGGCTTTGCGGAACGGCATGCCTTTTTGCACGAGGTAATCGGCGAGGTCGGTCGCGAGGAGTGCGGGGTCGCTCGCGGCGGCGAGGCAGGAGAAGGAGTTCACGCTGGTGTGTTGCAGCATGGCGGACATGAGCCGCACGCAGGCGCGCACGGTGTCGGCGGTGTCGAACAGCCGTTCCTTGTCCTCCTGCAAATCGCGATTGTAGGTCATGGGCAGGCCCTTGAGCAGCGTGAGCAGCGCCATGAGGTTGCCATAGACGCGCCCGGTCTTGCCGCGCGTCAACTCGGCCACGTCGGGATTTTTCTTCTGCGGCATGAGCGACGAGCCGGTGGTGTAGGCGTCGGCGATCTTGATGAAGTTGAACTCTGCGCTGGCCCAGAGAATCACGTCCTCCGCGAGGCGCGACAAATGCATGGCGAGCACCGCACCGGCGGCGCAGAATTCGATGGCGAAATCGCGGTCGCTCACGGCGTCCATCGAGTTTTGCGTGAGCTGGACCTTGCCGTCGGCGTCCACGAAGCCGAGCAACTTGGCGACGAGCGCGCGATCGAGTTTCAAGGTTGAACCGGCAATCGCGCCGCTGCCGAGCGGGCAGACGTTGACGCGCGAGTAACAATCCCAGAGCCGTTCGCAATCGCGTTCGAGCATCTCGACGTAGGCGAGCAGGTGATGCGCGAAATAGACGGGCTGCGCGCGTTGCAGGTGCGTGTAGCCGGGAATGATGACGTCGGCGTTGTGTTCGCCGAGCGCGACGAGCGAGCGTTGCAGGCGGACAATTTCGCCGAGCAGCGACGTGATTTCATCACGCAACCAGAGCCGCACATCGAGCGCGACCTGATCGTTCCGCGAGCGGGCGGTGTGGAGTTTTGCGCCGGCGGGAACGCGTTCGGTGAGCGTGGACTCGATGTTCATGTGAACGTCTTCGAGTTCGGGCTTCCACTTGAATTTCCCGGCGGCGATTTCTTTTCCAATCTTGTCGAGTCCGGCGATGATCGCGCGAGATTCCGTGGCGGTGAGCACGCCGATTTTCTGGAGCATCGTGGCGTGGGCCACCGAGCCGGCGATGTCGTGCCGCCAGAGGCGCCAGTCGAAGGAAATGGATTCACTGAACGCGGCGACGTCCGCCGCCGGGCCGCGATTGAACCGTCCGCTGCGTGAGACCGGAGATTTTTTCTTCATGGTTGTTGGAGTTCACGCTTCAGCGTGTCGGGGGTCGCGATACAGACGGGACAAGCTAACGCTTGAACTCCAACCACACCGCGAATTTGCGGCGGACGCGGCGGAAAGTCACTCCCAAAGAACCTTGCGCGGGGCGTGGAGTTCCCGGGTGCTCTCGGACAAATGCCTGATTGCGGCGCGCGCGGGAAAGTGTCACTTTGCGTCAGGAAACTTCGGTCCTCATGAGCGAGTTCAAATTTGCCTGCCCCGGCTGCGGGCAACACATCAAATGCGACACCACGCAAAGTGGTTCGCAAATGGAATGTCCCACTTGCTTCCGCAAACTCATCGTGCCGCAAGCGCCGGCGGGCGACGCGGGCAAACTTGTGCTCACGGCTTCGGAGGTAGCGAAGCGGCCGGCCACCACGGTCAGCAACGGCCTCGGCGCCGTCGCTCCCGGCACGACCGCCAAACCCGGACCGCCAGTGGCGGCCATTGCCATCGTCGTCATCCTGGTTGCAGCCGGTGCGAGCGCATTTATTTTTCGCGACAAACTTTTTCATTCCGCGCCGAAACCGAAACAAAGCGTCCCGGAAGAAACCGCCGCTGCCAACCCAGACACCGATTCCGCTGATTCAAATTCTCCCGCCGTCACCAACGCCAATGGCGCGCCGCCGCCCGACGACTCCAAATGGACGCTCGATCTGGAAGGCGTGGAAATTCCGGACGCGCCGGCTGCGGGCCGCGTGCGGGGCAGCGGTTTTGGTTTGCAACGCGCGACCATCAAGGGCGGCGCGCTCGATCTCCGGCAAGGACCGGCCTGGCCGCCCGACCTCGGCATTTCCATCGCTTTTTTTGCGACGCGGCCTGAAGACCTCGCGAACAAAATCCTCACCATCACCGCCACGCAAACCAACGCGCCGAAAGTAACGCTGCGCTGGAAGGACGATCAGCAGAAGCCGGCGACGCACTCCGTGAAGGCCGGTTACGCCGCGCGGTTCGAATTCGGCGCGATTGCCGGCGGACGCCTGCCGGGGAAATTTTATCTCTGCGCGCCGGACGAGCAGAAGAGTTACGCCGCCGGCACGTTCTCCGCCGAAATCCGCAGACCCACGCCGCCGAAACCGAAGACACCCAAACCGCCGGCGAAGTGAATTCTTTCCGCATTGCGGCGTGACGAACACGCGATTCTGTGGCAAAGGTTCTTCATGCCGAAACTCACTTCCACCCAGATCAAGTCGGCGCTCAAAACCGTTCCCGACTGGAAAAAGAAATCCGCCACCATCAACCGCACGTTTCAGTTCAAGGATTTCGTCGTGGCGATGCGGTTTGTGAATCGCGTCGCCAGGCTAGCCGAGCAGGCGTGGCATCATCCGGACATTGACATCCGCTGGAACAAAGTGACGCTCGTGCTCTCCACGCACAGCGAGGGGGGATTGACGGCGAAGGATTTTGCGCTCGCCAGAAAATTTGACCGGTTGTGAAGTTGGTTCGTGTTCCGTGTTGCGTGTTGCGTCAAGTATGAGGCGGACGCGCTCTGCCACTTGACGCAACACGGAACACGCAACACGCTTTGCGCTGATGTCCGCGCCCGTCAAAAAGCCTGAGAACCCCGCCGACGCGGTCGTCGCCCTTTTCAAAAAACATTTTCAGCACACGCCACCGTTGACGGTGAAAGTGCCGGGCCGACTCCGGTTGCTCGGCGCGGATGGCGATCAGGATGATGGGCTTTCGATTTGCGCCGCCGTGGATCGCTACGCGTTCATCGCCGCCGCGCCGCGCACGGATGGACGCATCGAACTCGCCTCCTCGCTCGCCGTCAGCACGGAAAAATTCTGGATGAGCGATCTCGATCCCGGAGCGAACCATTCCTGGTCCGCGCCGATCAAGGCCACGCTCGCGCAACTGCGGCGGCGACGCGTCAACTTTAGCGGCTTCAACGCCGCGATCCATAGTTCAATTCCGCCGGGTCTGGATTGCGGCAACTTCGCTGCGCAGGCGCTCGCCCTTGCGCTCATGGTGCGAAGGCTTTACCCCTTTGGATTGTCCGAAACCGGCGCGACTGTTCCGCCGCGTCGCAACGAGCGCGGTGATCTGCCGCCGCTCGCGTTGCCAGAGAAGTTGAATTTCGCCCGCTTGGTCCGCGAGGCGGAAGCATCGTTGACCGGAGAAACAGCGTGTCTCGCCGATCCGCTCGCGTCGCTGTTTGGCAAAGCGTGGAACGTGTTGAGCGTGGATGCGCGGTTTGCCACGGTCGAGCGCACGCCGCTCGTGGGCGAGGCTCTGATTGTTTGTCCAACTCACCAACGCCCCGAAGGCCCGGCGCAAAAAATTTCTTCACCAGACCGTTTCCGCGAACTGGCCCGCAACGTCGCCGCAAAACTCGGCGCGAAATCGCTCCGCTCAGTCGAGTTGAATCTCTTGAAAGCGAGTCGCGCGAAACTTGATCCCGAAGAATTCGCGCTCGCCAGTCACGTGATCGGCGAGACGGCGCGCGTGGTGGCCGCCGAGCGCGCGTTGCGCGACGATGACCACGCGCAGTTCGGCCAGTATCTCTGGCAGAGCCACGAGAGCGCCGCCGAGTTTGCTTCGCGTCACAGCGAGGAAACTGATTTGCTCATCCGACTGGCGCGGCGACATCGCGGCTGTCTCGGCGCGCGGGCAATTCCGGGCGCGACGCTCAACGTCGTGGCGTATCATCACGCGCAGAATTTCATGGAGGAATTGTCGCGCGAGTTTGAAACGTTGCTCGGGGTGAAACTTGAGCCGGTGGTTTGCCAGTTGGTGGAGGGCGCAGGCTGAACCGCTGTTCGTAAAAACAAGAAAGACACGCCCCTCGCGAGGCGTGTCCTGAGTTTCCGGAAACTGCCGGAATGATTTTCAGCGTCTGCCGGTCTGGGCGGTATCGGCGACCTCGGGCATTGTCGAATTCGCGATGCGGTTCACGACATTGACGCCGTTCACTTCGTCGTAGTTGAAGACGAAGCGGTCGCCCGGTTTCAAGTCGCGCATCTGGCCGTCGGTGCGGCCGTTGACGACGATGGCGCAGTTGTCCGCGAGGTTGAACTTCTTCGTCCCGAACGCGGCCTTCGCCTTGACGGTGCGGTCGGTGAGATCAATCGCGGTCAGCGTGCCATTGAATTCGGCGCTGGTTTGCGCGATCTGAAACACCGTGGCCAGTCCGCCCGGCGACTCATAGGTCACCGTCACGAAATGGCCGGGCTTGATGTCCGCCAGTTCGCCGGACTTGCTGTTGCGGAGGACGACCTTGCAACCTTCGGGAATCCGGAATTCCTTGTTCGATGCGCGCTGGTGCAACGTCAGCGTGCCTTTGGCCGCGTCAATGGACTTCACGAATCCCTCGGAGCGCATGGGCAATTGCTCCACGTGGTTCGCGGCGTTCACGCCTTGGACGTTTTGATAAACGACCAGAACCTTCTGGCCCGCGCGCAAGTCGCTGCCGGCGGCGGCGCTCTTATCGAGCGTTAGGAATGAACAGCCCTCGCCGAGCGCGAATTTCTTGCTCCCGAAGACCGAGCCGCGGACGACGAGCGCATTTTCTTTCGGGTCAATCGAAACGATTGTCCCCGTGTAATGCTTGCCGATCGCGGCCGTGCTTGCCGTGGTGGTCGTGCCAGTGGGGGGTGTTGCCTGGTCGGCTTTGACAGCGGGTCCGCTGGCAATTACAACCGCACTCACACCCACCATGGTCCAGATACGTAACGATTTGGTTTTCATAGCCGATCAAGTTAGCCCGCAAAATTGTCCACGGCAACTTTCAGTTTGAGTGGCAAACCCTGAAGATTCGCCGGCGCAAACATTTACGATAAAAGTTGCTTGTGCTTTTCCAGGTCTCTGCGTCAAATGCCCGCATGAAGCGTTTTCCCCTGTGTCTCATCGCCGCGTGCGCTTTGCTCGCGGCGGGATGCGCTCACACGCCCAAGCCGCGCGCGGATTTTCTCAAGCTCATCCAACGCCCGCGCGTGCCGCTCGCGCCGCAGGTCGAAGCCGTTTCGAACACGAACGGGTTGGTGCAACTCAAGTTCTCGTTCGCAACCGAGAAGGGCGAACGCGTGCCCGGCTTTCTGCTCAAGTCAGCCGATTCCCACGGGCGAAGGCCAGTGGTCATCGCCTTGCACGGCACAGGCAGCAGCAAACAAAACATGCTCGCCCTCGCGCGCAAACTGGCGACGAATCCGTTCGTCGCC
>SCTL01000357.1 GCA_004297495.1 Verrucomicrobiota bacterium | reverse complement strand
CAGCGCGCCCAGATAATACAGCGCGAGCGTCGTGGCCGGCGCGGTGCGCAGGGCGTGGATGGCCTCCTCGATCAGTTCGATGGCGCCGCGCGTTTCGTAGGTCTTGGCGCGCTTCATTGCGGGAAGGGGGGAACATTCAACGCCCTACATTCAACTTTCAACGCCGAAGTTTTCGCCAGCGAAGTGCGCTGGGGGGCTGTCCTTCGGTGTTGAGCGTTGAATGTTGAATGTTGAATGTTCACAACTTATCAAACCAATCCACCTGCCAGAGCGTGCCCTCGTGGAACGAGGTTGGCAATGCCAGCAACGCCGCGCCGATGAGGTAGAAGAAAAACCAGAGAAAGAAAAATCCGCAGGCGAATTGCAGCGTGCGCTTGATTCGCGCGAAGGCCGGGCGTCGGAACAGCGGCACGCGGGCGTGTTTGGCGAGGCACGCGGCGCAGATGACCACGTCCTCGTGTTCGGTGACACATTCGCGGCAGAAGAAGCGCTGACATTCCGGGCAACGCGCCACCGCCTCGCGATGAGCGTGATTGAAGCAGCGCTGGTGAAGAACGGTCTGCATCGCGGGGCGAAATCACCCGGCGGCGGGCGGAGCGGGCGCGGGCGCGGGCGCAATTGGGGCGGGTTCAGGCGTGGGAACTTGTCCCTGCGCGGCGGCGATGAGCGGGGCGAGTCGCGCGAGGACTTTCCGGGCGCGTTTCACGCGGCTGATCGAGGGCACGTCCTCCGTCTGCACGGCGGTCTTCAACTGGCAGGCGCACGTCGGGCCGTAGGCGAGATTGGCGATGAATGGAACGGCGAACAATCCGGCGAAGATACCAAAGAACCAATGCGCGCCGGTGTCGTTGATGGCGGCAGCCAGCGCGCCGAGGCCGACGGTGAAAAATCCCGTGATGATGGCGATGATGAGGCGTCGGTGAGTTTTGCGCAGGACGATGGCTTGAATGTCGCGGAAGTAAAATCGTTTGTAACTCTCGGTGTAGCTCTCGGTGTCCACCGCCAGCAGGTGGTCCTTGCCGAGCCAGAGATTCGAGCGCGACGTGGTGATGATGGCGACGCCGCGTCGCTGGCGCACCGGAGTCAATTTGATGTATTCCTTTTCAGCCATGGTTCATTTCCAGCCGTTTGAAATTCTGGCGATGAGCCACGTGCCGAGCGCGAGCCAGCCGAGGAATTGCAGCAGCGCGATGATTCCGCCCACGTAGAACTTGACGCGCGATCGCTGCGTGAGGCCGAGGGGCGATTTCCGATGGCGGATCATCAGGAACAAGGCGGCGGCGGACGTGAAGAACGAGATGTAAATGATCGGCGGAACGAAGGCCAGCACCGCCAACCCGAAAATCATGTTGTCGTAACGCGTGCGGGTGTTTTCCAAGCTCTTGATCTTGCCTTTAGTGCGACCGGTTTCGAGACAGGTGGGGCAGAGATGCTTGCCATCGTGGACGCAATCGCACAGCGCGCAGACGAAGCGTCCGCAGACTTCGCACGGCAGCGTGGCTTTCTTTTGCGGATGATAAAAGCAACTGGCTTCGCCCTCGGACATGACGAGTTCGCCCGTGCGTCCGCTTTCCGGCGGCCGGAAAAAAGCGGGATACACCGTGACGGCCACGCCCGAGCCGCAGCCGGGGCAGGGAAGGAAATCGGGAAGGTTGAACGCGCTGTCCGGCAGCGTCGTCTTGCACTTGGGACACTGGACGCTGGCGGTGCTCACGTTTACTTCAGCACCACGCGGGTGTTGCAGATGCGATCATGCAACGCGCGATGCTCTTCCTTGTCAAACGCGGCCATGATGAACCCGATGAGACACGTCAGGGAACTGAGGATCTTGCCGAAATAACGACCGCAGGCGCGGGCGTAGCTGACACGCCCACCATCAGGAGTGACGACCTTGATCTTGCACGCCATCTTGCCCAGCGTGGCGCCGTATTTGCCGATCATGATCGTTTCGTAACTCATGGCGATGCCGATCTCGATGACGAGCAGAATGCCTTGCGCCAGAAAAACACCGGTCAGGCTGTTACGCGAAGCCGCACCGACCATGCTCGCACCAAAAACCAGGCCAAGCCCGGAATTCACGATGAAGAGCAGCACACTATCAATCACGTGCGCGCCGAAGCGCGTGCCGAAGCTGGCGTATTCGAGCGACCCCGTGCCGATCTTCACACCCTCGGCGAGCTTTTGCATGAAGGCGGGTTTGCAATTCGCGCAAATGAAATTGCTGCCATGCGGGATCATGTCGCCCTTGTTATAGACGTTGCCGCACTCGGCGCAGACGGCGGCATCAGCCATCGGGGGCAGGTTCGTGGCGGGCGCGGCGCCGGCGATGACGCCGGCCAGTTCCGGCGGGCACACCGCGCTGAACGGCTGCCAACTGGCCAGGCCGTCGCGCCAGACGAGTGTGTCGCCGCTCAGCCGACCGGCCTGGGCCAGCGCGGAAAGTTGGGAGTCATCCACCGGGCCGGCTTGCTGACCGTTTTCGACGTAGTACCAGTTCATGCTTTGGGTATGTTGAAGTGTTGCGAACCAATCCGACTCATCGCGCTGTCGCCGGAGTTATTGCCAGAAGCGGGCGAGTGGAGCAAAGCAATTTTGCTGATTTCTCCCGGCGACTGCGTTCCTGCCATCGTTGACGCTGCGCCGCCGGGCTTCTAAGTTCCCATCCGATGTTTGAACTCGTTTCCGACTACGAACCCGCCGGCGATCAGCCGCAAGCGATTGCGAAGCTGACCGAAGGCGTGCTGGCGGGTGCGAAACATCAGGTGCTGCTCGGGGTCACGGGCTCGGGCAAGACGTTCACGATTGCGAACGTGATCAAGAACGTGGACAAACCCACGCTGGTCATCTCGCACAACAAGACACTCGCGGCGCAGCTTTACGCCGAGTTCAAAAGTTTTTTCCCGCACAACGCGGTCGAATACTTCGTCAGCTATTTTGATTTCTACCAGCCCGAAGCTTACATCCCGCGCACGGACACCTTCATCGAAAAGGATTCCTCGACCAACGACGATATCGAGCGGATGCGGCTCTCGGCCATGAGTTCGCTCTTCGCGCGGCGCGACGTGATCGTGGTCGCCAGCGTATCGTGCATCTACGGCATCGGCAGCAAGGAGGATTACGAGGAAATGCTGATTCACGTTCACGTCGGGCAATCGCTCACGCGCGAGTTCCTGCTGGAGAAGCTCGTCAACATGCAATACAGCCGCAACGACATCACCTTCGAGCGCGGAAATTTCCGCGTGCGCGGCGACGTCGTCGAGCTTTGCCCGGCTTACACCGAGGACGGATTGCGCATCGAGTTCTTCGGCGACACGGTGGAACGCATCACGCGCTTCGATCCGTTGACGGGAAATAAAATCGCGCAGCTCGAACACGCGACGGTTTTTCCCGGCAAACAATTCGTCACCACGAACGAGAAAATGAAGCGCGCGGGCATTGCCATCCGCGAGGAACTCGGCGAGCGCATCCGGGAATTCGAGAAGCAGGGCAAGTTGCTCGAAGCCCAGCGCATCAAGCAGCGCACGGAGTTCGATCTGGAGATGATGGAGGAAATGGGTTTCTGCTCCGGCATCGAGAATTACTCGCGGCACATCGCCGGACGCCCGCCTGGCTCGCGGCCTTCGACGGTGATAGATTTCTTTCCGAAGGATTTTCTGCTCGTGATGGATGAATCGCACGTCAGCGTGCCGCAGATCGGCGGGATGTTCGAGGGCGACAAGTCGCGCAAAACGGTGCTGGTGAATTACGGCTTCCGCCTGCCGAGCGCGCTGGATAATCGCCCGCTCAAGTTCGAGGAATTTCAGGCGATGATGAACCAGACGATTTACGTGAGCGCCACCCCGGCGAAGCGGGAGATCGAGTGGGCGCGTGAAAGTGCAATACCGCAAATCCGTAGCAGCGGACGTGAGTCCCCTCCATCTGAATCCGGAGAGAGTCAGAGCCGACGCACGTCGGCTGCAACAGAAACAGGTGGAGCGCCCCTCACCCCATCCCTCTCCCTATCGGATGGGGAGAGGGTGGCCGAAGGCCGGGTGAGGGGAAGTCCCGGCGTTGTCGAACTCGTCGTGCGTCCGACTGGTCTTATTGATCCGAAGGTGACGATCAAACCGCTCAAGGGACAGATTGACGATCTCATCGAAGAATGTCGCAAGCGCGCGGACACGCATGAGCGCATCCTCGTCACCACGCTCACCAAGCGCACGGCGGAGGAACTCACGGACTACTTGCGCGACATCGGCGTGAACGTGCGCTACCTGCACAGCGAGATTGATGCGATCGAACGAGTGGAAATTTTGCGCGCGCTGCGCAAGGGCGAGTTCGACGTGCTCGTCGGCATCAACCTCTTGCGCGAAGGTCTCGATCTGCCGGAAGTTTCGCTCGTCGCGATTCTCGACGCGGACAAGGAAGGTTTCCTCCGCAGCGAAACCAGTTTGATTCAAACCGCTGGTCGAGCCGCGCGTCACTTGAATGGCGAAGTCATTCTCTACGCCGACGTGATGACGGACAGTATAAAAAAATTTCTCGCCGTCACGGAATATCGCCGCAAAAAGCAGGTCGCTTACAACGCCGAGCACAACATCACGCCGCGCAGTGTGAAACGCGCGGTCGAGGAGAGCCTGGTGGTTTACGAATCCAATCGCCAGGAAGCGGCGTCGGTGCTGAACGACGCGGGCATGGACGTGGACCTCACACAAACGATCAACGAACTCGAAGAGGAAATGCTGACCGCCGCAAACAATCTGGAGTTCGAGAAAGCCGCACTCATGCGCGACCAAATCCGCGAACTCAAGCGAGCGATTGACGGTTCGCAGCCGGCGAAGGAAACGAAGTCAGCCAAGCCCGTCAGCTACCGCAAAAGCAAGCGGGTCTCGCCGCGCAAGTCCAGCGCGCCATTCTGACCGGACGCGTTACGTCTTCTTGTCGCCAATCCGCGTCAGCGCATAAATCAGCGCCGCTGGAATTCCCGCCACCATCGCCATCGCCACGAAGATGCCCGAGCCTTCATTGCGCTTGCGGATGTCGGTGTAAATCCAGATCGCGAGCAGGATGTTGCACAGGCAGCCGATGAGGAAGAGCAGGCCGAGCAAATCATGCAGGCCTTTCGCGTGACGCGCGGCATTGGGATCGCGGACGCCTGCGGCCGGACCGGCCAACGGCGGCAACGGCTGGCGCGCGTTCTCGCCGGGCTGTTGCCCGAGTGCGCGGCGGCGTTCCATCTGGTTTTCCATGCGTTGCAACATTTGCTCCTGGCGCTCGGCCATTTCGTTGACGCGCCGTTCCAGGCGTTCGAGCCGCGCGCCGGAATCGCCGCGGTCCTGCGCGACGGCGGGCGTCGCCCCGAGGGAGAACAGGAGAACCGCGAGCGTCGAAACCAAACCCAACCGGCACGGAATATTTTTCATGACTGGCCTCCATCTTTCTGAATCGAGCCGGCCAACGCACTCGGGTTCCGGAAACAGCCGGGGCCTGATTGTGTTGG
>SCTL01000356.1 GCA_004297495.1 Verrucomicrobiota bacterium | reverse complement strand
TTCCTCATCGCCGGCCCGTCTCGGTTTCGTGAAATGCGCGATGCGACCGGTAGAGTTCCAGCAACTCGCGGTTGCGCGCGGCCAGTTCCGATTCCTTCCAAAGTTCGGCGTGCGCAATGGCGCGCTGCGCGGTGACGATGGCTTCCTCAAACCGCCCGGCCTCAGCATACGCCGCCGCCAGCGTCCCGATGAGAATGGTTTTTTCATAACCCGTCAGTGCGCACGCGCGCTCGGCCAGGCGCGCCGCCTCCGCGCCGTCACGCAAACCGGCGTCCGCACTCGTCGCGCGCAACCAGGCGAGATTGTTCAGCGCCTCCGGCAAATTGGGATCGGCGGCGAGCGCCATCTCGTATTGCTGGATCGCGGCGGCAACATCGCCCTGCGCCTCGTGCGCCAGCGCGAGTTCGCCGTGGGCCTTCGCGTAGCCGGGTGCAATTTTCAGCGCCGCTTCCAATTCGGGAATCGCTTCGGCAAATCGCTTCGTATCGTCGAGCGCCTTGCCCAGACTGAAGTGCGCGATGGGGTTGTCCCGCGTCACCGCGAGCGCGCGCCGGAAAAGCGATTCCGAATCATGCCAGCGCCGGGCTTCGCGATTCGTGAGCGCGGCGCACAGGAGCATCACGAGAATGGCGGTGGCGCAAAGCAGTCTTTTCAACCCGGGAAGTCGTTCCACCGTCTCGCTTAAGCCCCAGACCACCGCGATGAAAAGTCCGATGAACGGCAGATACGTGTAACGATCCGCCAGGGATTGCCCGCCGACCTGCACCAGACCAATGACCGGCACGAGCGTGCCCACAAACCAAAACCAGCCAACAAAAAAGTAGCGTCGCTTGCTGAGCAAACGCATGGCGATGCAACTCACGCCCACCACGACCACCGCTGACAAACTAATTTGCCAGACCGGCCACGCACCGGGCATCGGGTAGTAAACTGCCAGCTCCGTCGGCCAGAACATTTTGCCGACGTAGCGCGTGTAGGCGACCACGGCATTGGCGAGCCGGTCCGCGAACGAAAGATGCCCGAGCGATTCCACCGCGCCGCCGCTGCGTTGCACCAAAACCGTGATCACACACGAAGCCACCGCGAGGACGAAGAAGGGAATTTTTTCCCGCAACAGCGGGACAAAAGCTGAAAGCTGAAATTCGGACGACCTCGCGCCGCCTTCTCCCTCGCCCCCACCGGGGGAGAGGGCCGGGGTGAGGGGGCGTGCCACCCGCCACCCGTCACCCGTCACCCTTCGCAGTGGCCAGAAATTCAGCAGCAACATCACGCACGGCAGCGTCACCAACATCGGCTTGCTCATCAGCCCGAGCCCGAAAAAAACCAACGCCAGCCAATAATAACGTGACGAGTGACGAGTGACGGGTGACGCGACCAAAGCCGCGCCGTGCTTTCCCTCTCCGCCTCGATTGGGGAGAGGGCAGGGTGAGGTGTCGAGTTCTTTCCTTCCACCGTCTCTCGACACTCGACACTCGACTCTCGTCCATGCCGCATACGCCCACAGCGTCATCATCATGAACATCCCGCTCAACACGTCTTTCCGCTCCGCAATCCACGCCACGGATTGTACGTGCGCCGGATGCAACGCGAATAACCCGGCCACGACGGCACTGCGCCAGGTTTGACCCGTAAGCCGCGTCAGCAAGGTGAAGAGCAGGAGCGCGTTCAAGACATGCAACAGCAGATTGACGGCATGATGCCCGCCCGGATTGAGCCCGAACAGTTGCACGTCCAGCATGTGCGAGAGCCAGGTCAGCGGATGCCAGTTCGCGGCGTGACCGGTGGCGAATGCCCACGCCGCGCCGGGCGCGGTGAGGCCGGCGCGGACGGGCGCGTTCTCCGTCACGTAATCTGGGTCGTCGTAGTTGACGAAACCGTTTTGCAGCACGGGCCAGAATGCCGCGACGGTCGCGACGACCAGGAGCGCGCCGATCAGGCAGCGTTGGCGCGCGTTGCGGCTGGATTCCATGAGGGCGCCAGTCTGCCGGTTTCGCCGCCTCGCCGCAACTTTGCTCGCTTTGAACCACGAAACACACGAACTACACGAAAAAAGTCATCGAGCCGCCTACAGCCTGTCAGCCTTTCAACTTTCAGCTTTTCCTCCTTTTCCCCCGGCCCCTCCTTGTCCCCAGTGTTGGGGACAGCGAAAAAAAGCTAAAAAAGTGCGAATAGGGTCAAAACCCGACCCAAAAGACCGCTGATGGCTTCGGCCTAAGTCGTTGATGTGAATTGGATTGTCTGGAAAAACGAGGAAATTGGAAATGTTCAAAAAAACTTTAGAAAACTATTGACTCCGGGAGGGGGTTCTGAGAAATTTTTGCCACACACGGTAACAACACAAAACATAACATGAGAACAAAAACACTCCTATGCGCTGCGGCTCTCGCAGCCAGCGTCCTCTCCTCGATGGCGCAATCCAACGTTTACTCGCAAAATATTGTCGGGTACGTGAACAAGCCGATTGCGGCTGGTAACTTCATCTACGCCAATCCGCTGAACGCCAGTCCGAACAATAACGCAACCAACGTGCTGAAGAGCATCGCCGACGGCACTACGGTTAGTGTGTGGCTCGGTGCTAGTTTCGACGTGTGGACCTATGACACCTCGCTCGGCATTGATCCGCTGAATTGGTATGCTGACGACGGCGTTACTCCCAAGTTTCCGCCGGTGTTGCCCCCAGGCAAAGGTTTCTTCCTGAATCCTCCTGCGCCTTCGACTAACACGTTTGTTGGTGAGACTGTTCCGGCTCCTGGGACCACCAACACGTACAACATCGCTTCGGGCAATCAGTTGATTGGATCGCCGCTTCCCGTTGGTGGCGCAGTTACGAACTCTGGTTGGAGTTTCCCGACAGTTGATGGAACTTCCGTCAGCAAGTGGGTTGGTGCTGCCTTCGACGTCTGGATTTATGATGGCTCGCTCGGAATTACTCCCGATGGTTGGTACGCCGACGATGGAGTTACTCCGAAAGCTGCTCCGAGTTTCACTGTTGGCGAAGGATTCTTCTTTAATGCGCCTGCGCCTGCTCAGTGGAAGCAGTCTCTGCCGTAAGCCCGTATTTTCAAAGCCGAAGACATAAACAACTCAAAATAAACTACAAAGACTCACATGAAAAAACTACTCACAATCACGCTCTCGGCAGCGCTTGCCGTCAGTGCGTTCGCACAGGGTAAAGTCTCCATGAACAACCTTTCCACCGCGCTAATGAGCACGAACAACGGTGCTGGCGGAGCAGGTGTTACGGGTACTGCGGCTCAGGGCTTCTATTACGGCTTGCTCACCGCTGCGTCCACCGTCACCACAGTTGACGCCAGTGGACAAAACCTGTTGACTCCCACGTGGACGTTCACTGGTAATGGATATGCAACGAATATCGCGGCTGGCGGACGCCTGACCAGTGGCACTATTACGACGACCACTGGTTGGCCGCTCGGTGTAACCAATTCGTATATTATCGTTGGTTGGTCATCCAACATGGGTCACGATTGGAGCCAAGTCGCCGCGCAACTCAGTGGTGCCAACTTCACTGGGACTTCGTGGTCTGGTGGCGGTATTAATCCGGGAGAATACTTGGGTTTTTCTAGCGTTGCTTACGGCTCTGTTGACTCCGGTGGTGTGACCACCTACAACTTGTTCGGCACTGTGCCGACAGCTCAGGGCAACCCCCTTACGGCTGGATTCAGCATGTATACCGCTGTTCCCGAGCCGACGAGCTTCG
>SCTL01000355.1 GCA_004297495.1 Verrucomicrobiota bacterium | reverse complement strand
TGTCGCGCACTTGACTGCGCTTGCCGAAGAGCGCGTCGGCTTCGTCGAAGAGCAGGATCGCGCCGCCCGCTTCCGCCGCATCGAATACGCGACGCAGATTTTTCTCCGTCTCGCCGATGTATTTGTTGACGACGGCGCTCAGGTCAATGCGGAACAAATCCAGTTGCAGTTCGTTGGCGAGCACTTCGGCGGCGAGGGTTTTTCCGGTGCCGCTCGGGCCGCTGAACAGCGCGCTGATGCCCAGCCCGCGCGTTTGCTTCGCGGCAAAACCCCAATCCTCATACACGCGGAATCGCTGGCGCACGTGCGCGGCGATTTCGCGCAGCGCCCGCAGCGGCTCGGACGGCAACACCAGATCGTCCCAGGTTGCGCGGGACTCGATGCGTTGGGCCAGCGCTTCCATCGGACCGCGCGTGCGGACACGACACGCCTGCCAAAGCGCGCGGCTGCCAGACTTGTCCGGATCGTGCGTCCCCGCGAGCTCGCAGATCGCGGCGGCATCCAATTGGAATTGTTGCGCCACGGCTTCGACTTCGCCGTTGAGCGATGCGGCGCGTTCGGGGCCGAGCGCGTCCAGCCACGCGGCGCGTTGCTCGGCGGGCGGCGGGCGCGGCACTTCGATGCGGAGGGAGCGCGCTTCCAATTCGCGCAGCGGCTCGCGTCCGGCGGCCAGCGCCACACAGCCCAGACAGTTGAGAAACGCGGCGGCCCGTGCCAACTCCCCCGGCTCGGCGTCGTGCGTCTCAATCATCAGCAACGCGCGGGCGAGCACGGCTTCGCGTTCCCACAGGCGGGCAACCGCTTCGCGTTCGGCGGAAGCCGCGGGCACATCAGAGGCGCGCAGCGCGTGAAGTTGCAGCCCGAGCGAACGCGCGGCCGCAGCGGCCACGGCCCGTTGATCCGTCGCGGCAACCCCGACCAATTGGATCAACGGATGCGGCGGGCTGGCCCACACTTGTCCGATGCGCCCGGCGGCTTCAGCCTGAAGCGGCGTCAGCGGCGCACGGACAAGAACTGGCCGCATGACGCTGCGCAGCCGCTCATCAGGCGAATCCACGCCGCAGAGAAAATGCAGCACGCGCTCGTCAATCCGCAGCTTGCTGTTCACGAGCGATTCACCCGGGCTGATTTCGATCAACCGCCAGCGACGCAACGGCGCATTGGGTGACAGCGCGCTCCAGTGCGCGTCAGGCCAGGCGGCGAGCGCGAGGGCGAACGTGGGCGCGGTGCCGCCCGGCTGGCGATTATGCCGGGCCAACAACGGCGCGAAGCGCGCGTCCAGTTCGGCCCCGGCGCACAGCAGCAACAGCGCGCGTTCAAAAGTGGAAAGGCCAAACGATTCGCACAGAGTCTCGAGCGCGGACTTGAAATCGCATTGCTCCGACGATCCGGAAGTTTTCTTTGGCGCAGCTCCGGCATCACCCGCCGCGCGCGCGAGCGTGAGGCGCACTTCTTCCAGCGCGGCCAGCAGTTGTTGCTGATTCCACTCGGGCCAGTTTTGGTCGCGGGATTTTTTCACGTGACGTGGATGAGTTGAGTCGCGTCAAACACCGGCGGGCCGGTCGCGGGACGTTGGATGAACAAACTGTCCACGCCATCCACACGGAGGCGCGCGAGATAATCGCCCGCGCCGGGCAGCGCGCCCTCGAAAGACACGGTTGGGGCGGCGGTGGCGAGCGGTTGGGGCGGCAACAATTCATTCTGCCCGAGCAGCAACGTGACAGGCTGGCCGACTTGAAGTGGAGGCGCGCAGTTGAGTTTCACGCGGTATTTTCCCGCGCCGAGCGAGGTGACGACGGGTGCGCCGGTGCCGCTAGTCACAAATTGCGGCGCCAGCGCCACTGCGATCGAGTTGGTGGTCCGAGTCTGCGAATCGCCGTCCGGCCGCAGGCTGAGTGCAACGGAGTACCAACCGGCGGCGAGGTTGCCGACTGCCTGGCTGAGATCCACGACAACGCACGCGTCCGCATCCGGCGGGATTTGTGTTCGTTCGCCGGCATCGGCATCGGCAGGATCCGGAGCACGCACGACGAGCGGCGGGTTGTTGCCGGTCGTGCCTTGCATAGTGAGCTGAAGATCGAGCCGCGCGTGAGTGAACGTGACTTTCAGCCCCGTGCCGCGCAGATGGTGGCCAAAGAGTTTGAGCTTTCCGCCAGCGTTGACCGCCGGTTGACGTCCCGGCGGAAGCGCGGCGAGCAAAGTGGGCAGCGGCGCGAGTAGTACGGGCTGCACGGCCGGCCCGCGGTCGTTCACGCCGCGCGTGAGCACCGGCAACGGCGTGCGTGCCGCGCGGCGGCTTTCGATGAGCACGACGGAAACTTGATAAACGACACTGGCCCGATAGTGCGATTGAAGACTCGACCAGATCTTCGACATGTCGTCGGGCCGTTTGTAAACGGGCGCGACCTTCACGGTTTCGACCTGCCCGGCCAGCAGCACGGCCTGTTTCCGAAAGTTTTTCGGCGAGCCGGCGGCGCTCTCATTCTCGGTTGGATCGAGCAACGCGTTGAGATTTTCGCGGGAGAGACCGGGATGCTCGTGAAACACTTGCATCGCATGACCGAGCAAAATCTCGGCGTCGAGGTCCGCCACTCCGTAAGCCGAGAGCAGGTAGAACAAATCGAGCGCGAGCGGTGGATTGCTGACGCGCTCCCCGTTGAAGTCGCGAATCGGCTGGCCCTGCGTGGCCCACCCGGTGTTGGGAGCGACCTCATACAAAAAAAGATTCAGGCGGGAAGCGGCCCCGTTGTCCTGCGTGATGCGGTCGGGAGCTTCGGCGCTGACGACGAAATTGGCGGGCAACGCGCTCGTGGCCGCGTCCGCCGCGGCGAGCCGCTCGCGCAGCAGGCGTTGCAACGCCGCGGTGACACCGGCAACGGCAAAGGCGTTGCTCATGCCGCGCCTCCGTTCCGTGAACGACGCAGGTAATCGTCCAGCGAAAGTCGCGGCGCGGGTTGAAGGGGACGTTCACCCGGTCCCGCCGCCGGCGGCGTAACGGCGCGAATTTCCAAACGGCCAATCGTCACCTGCACCGTCGGTGCGACGGCACCGGGCGTGGAATCCGAATTGGCCAGGCCATCCAAGCGCCCGCCCGGATTTGGCGATTGAAATTTCGGCGCGCGGCGCAAACGGGCGGGAGCGCTCGCGGTGGGGAGGGTTTGCTTTGGGACTGACTCCGGCGAATCGAGTGTCGGCGCGGCGCCGGCGGCATCCGAGTTCGCAAACGAAATCATTGCGGCCACAACCGCGGTCAGGGGGTCGCTCGATGCTTCACGCGACGGATCCTCGGGCGAAGCCGCCGCCGGTGATTGCTCTCCGGCTTCCGCGTCCCCGCCCGTTTTGCGCAACTCGCCGAGGTGAGAATGTTCCGCCACTTTTTCCGGCGAAGCGGTGGCGGGCGCGCTGGCGGGAAGTGCGCAGGGCGCTGGCACCGCGCGACGGGCGGTTGGCGCGGAAACCCGGGTGGCGGAAATCTCCGCCGGCTGGCCGTTGTCCGAAGCTGGCTCCGCCGTTTCTGGAGCAGCTTCCACCGGCCCGGGCTTGATTTCAGCAGGGGACGCGGACTTACGCGGGTGGCTGTTCTTGAGCGATGGGGAGGGCGTTGCTTCCACGGTCCCGGCCGCTTCTTCAATTGGATTCAATCCGGCGGCGGCGGGCGCGTGGCGCGACGGCTCGAAGGGCGACGCGAGATTCGGTCGCAACGCGGGTTCGGCGGCGCGGGCGCGGGACACGAGGTTGGAAAAGAAATCGCTCATCCGCGTACCAGTTCAAGGTAGGCCGCACGGCGTGCCGGAGTGAGGGCGAGAACCTCCGCTTCACTCCAGCCGTGGGCGGCGGCGAGTTCGTGGACTTCGCGCAAAAGCCGGTGCGCGTACGCCTGGAGTTCCGTCCAGAAAAAATCCGCGATGTCGAAGAGTTCGCTCCACGCGTGAGCGCACTCCGGGCAACGCAGGGCGAGTTCGATGTTTGCCTGCGGATCCGCGGCGGAAATCCGCGCCGCTGCAGCCGTGATGAATTCCTCCGGCAACGCCGCCAGCGCGACCACGCCGCCAGCAACCGCCCGGGCTTCGAGAATGCACCGGGCGATCAACTCGCGCCGCGCCGTACCGGCATCCGCCGCCCGGCCCGCCGCTTCAAGATCATCACCGTCGGGCAATCGCAGCCGCGCAACGATCCCACCCTGGCGCCATTCGCCCGACAGTTTGATCGCTCCGTGCCGCACGCGAACATCCTTCGTTTCAAAATCCGCCTGCACCTCCTGGTCACAGGCGGGACAGCGGACCACGCTGGAAAGGCGCGGCCCGAACGTGCGCTCGCGCAATTCGAGCAGGCGCGCATCGCGTTCGCCGAGCGTCAGGCGGGCCAGTGATTGCCGCGTCGCCTCCGTGCAGACCGGGGCGAGGATCGTCAACGCGCGACGCGCGGGCGTCTCACGCGACCCGCGCTCCCAGACCCACAGCACCTCCGCTGAATTCAGTCCGCGCATGTTGAGCGAAATTCAATTTCACGCCGCCGGTTCGGTGAATGCCGGTTCCGCTGGTTCCGTCACCGCCAAATCGCGTTCCCAGCCTTCGTTTTCCAGTTTGATGTGCTGGATGAGAATGGCGTTGGCGTTTGCATCCATATCCGCCTGGGCCTGGAATTCGCTGACCCAGCAGCGGAAAATGTTGTAGGCGATGACGAGCTGGCCGGCTTCGTTGTAAACCTCGAGGGTCAAGTCTTTGCGAAAATCCTTGAGTGAAGTTTCCTTGCCGAGTCCGTTTTGGAATTTCCAGACTTTGTTCGCCCACTTTTCAAACTCGGTGTCGTGAGTGACGCCGCGTTCGAGGGTGATGGGTTCGTATTCCGTGCGGCCCGGGGTTTTGCGGCTGCTGCTGGGATCGCCGCCTTCGCGATGCTTCACGACTTCGGTGGTGCGCTTGAACGCGCCGACCTTGCTTACGCCCGCGACGTATTTGCCGTCCCACTTGACGCGGAACTTGAAGTTCTTGTAGGGATCGAACCGATGAGTGTTGACGCTGAATTTTGCCATAACAGTTGCGGTTGAGGTTTAGATTGGATTCCGGGTCAGGTCGCGATTTGTCCGGCCATCTGTTGGAACTTGAGGATGACGAACTCCGCCGGCTTGAGCGGCGCAAAGCCGATGAGCACATTGACGATGCCGAGGTTCACGTCGGACTGCGTCGTGGTCTCGCGGTCACATTTGACGAAGTAAGCCTCGCGCGGCGTCTGGCCGGCGAACGCGCCTTTGCGGAAGAGATCGTGCATGAACGCGCCGATGTTCAGGCGAAGTTGCGCCCACAAGGGCTCGTCATTCGGCTCGAACACGGCCCACTGCGTGCCGCGATACAAACTTTCTTCGAGGAACAACGCCAGGCGGCGGACGGGAACGTATTTGTATTCATCGGCAAGCTGATCGGCGCCGCGCAACGTGCGCGCACCCCAAACGACGCGGCCCGCAACTGGTGGAAAATACCGCAGGCAGTTGATCCCGAGCGGATTCAATTGGCCGTTCTCCGCGTCGTTCAGATTGACTTGCAAACCCGCGACGCCGTTGACGCTCGCGTCCAATCCCGCCGGTGCTTTCCAGACGCCCCGGTCGGTGTCGGTGCGTGCCATCACGCCGGCGACGATCCCGCAGGGCACGAAAACATCAAGTTGGCCGTCGCGCGCTGGATCGGGTTGGATGACCCGCGGAAAATACAGCGCCGCGTTGCGCGCTCCGGGCCCGGTCAAACCCAAGTCGCTCAATTTCGCCTTGGCGGTCGCGGCGGCGGTTTCCGGATTTGTACCCCACGCTACTGGCGGATCCACGATGAGCATCGCGCGCCGTTGCACGCAATATTCCATCGCACGTTGATAGACCCCCTTTCGAGTGTCGTCGTCGCGCGAGTCGGGCGGGATACAGAGCAGATTGAACAAATCTGCCTTGGCGAGCGCGAACATGCCCGTCTTTTTGTCTTCCTTACCCAGGACATCATCGTCAGTCGTTAACGCAGCGCCGTCGTCACCGGATGAAAAGGTTTGAAACTTGGTTTTGTCCGCGGCGGGATCGGCTGGGTTTTCTTCCGGAGTGGAATCGGTCGGGCGCGCGCCGGGAAAACGAGGCGTGCCGTCGCTCTTGAGCTGGACGCGGACTAGATTCGATTCATCGGCCAGCACTCGATCCAAACGCCGCGAGCCGGCATCGGTTGTGATGGCGACGTTGAGAAATCGTTCCACCGCGCCTTTGCCGGGATCATCATAAATGGTCAGATTGAACAGATCGGCCTTCGCAATGCCGAAGCGGGCGGAGACATCTTCGGTGATGCCTTCGGAATCCACGACATAAACCAGCGCGTTGCCCCAGATGCCAGGACTGGCAGCTTCTAGCTTGATGTCGTTCTGCTCAGCGGGGGCAGAATTTTTTTCGAGTCGGACGATGATAGCCGTGCCGCCACCGTTCGCGTAAAAATCGCGGACGGCATAACTCAGCGGATACTCCACGCCCAGACCGCCAAACTGACGCTCGAAATCGCCGAAGCTGAAAATGGTGGTCGGCTCGTTGATCTGCCCGCGTGGCGCGCGACCTAAAAAGGCCGTGACGGATGTGCCGACGCCGGTGATGGTACGCACGCCGCTCGCGAGTTCTTCGACATAGACGCCGGGATAGGAAACAGTAGTTGGCATAGAATCATCCTTGAGTTGGGTTTCGTTTTTTTAAGTGGACAACAACATCAATTTGCGGTCGCTTGATTTAGATTGTTTGTACGCCTCCAACAGTGCTGACGTTTCCCGGTTTCTCGCGCCCCTGTTGTCCCGCCGCGTCCGTCCGCGATCAACCAACCCCGTCAACCATCCGTAGTCATGCAACTGCCTAAAAAAAAATCTGCGAGAGAAACTTGTTACGGATTGATGCGCCAACCCTAGCTGCCTTGATAAACCTTTCAAGCAAG
>SCTL01000354.1 GCA_004297495.1 Verrucomicrobiota bacterium | reverse complement strand
GCCCGTGCATGCGGATGGGCTGGAGCATCTGGTCATCTGGCGACTCCCTTTCAAGGTGGTGCTGCCGGCCCGGCATCCGCTGGCGAAAAAGCGCGCGTTCGAGCTGGCCGATTTGCGCGGCGAAGATTTCGTGTTCTGCACCCGCGAATCGCATCCCGGGTTTTACGATCAGTTTTTCCACCAGTGCGCCAACGCCGGATTTCATCCGCGCGTCGTGGTGGAAGTGGGCGGCTATCCCTCGAACATGCTCGGGTTGGTGTCGGT
Organism: Verrucomicrobiota bacterium; assembly: GCA_004297495.1. GTDB lineage: Bacteria > Verrucomicrobiota > Verrucomicrobiia > Limisphaerales > JADLHS01 > SCTL01. The sequence goes on along the minus strand of SCTL01000354.1, from coordinate 1,855 downwards.
CGGACTCGGGGTGAGCGTGCTGCCGCACTTTGAACAGGCCGAGCGCATCCGCGGCATTGTGTGGCGACCGCTGGTGAAGCCGAAAGCGACCATCGAATTCGGCCTCATCTGGCGCCGGAATCGCGCGTCCCGGGTGCTGGAGGAATTTCTGGCGCTGGCGGCGAGGATGTTTCCCATTGAACAGCCGGACAACGGCGGTTTGGTGTAGTCGCGGAATTCAGATTCGAGATTTGGCGGGACGCGGCTACAGTTGGGTTGTGAATCCGGCAGCGCAGAAGTTCCGTGGCCGTGGCGCGGCGTCGAATCCGACGAACCGCTTCGCCACGCAATCGCTCGAACGATTTGAGGATTACGATCCGGGCGAAGACCCGTCGCCGCGCACGCAGTTCATCGCCGACGCCAGCGCGAGTCTCATCAACTACAACGACAGCCCGGACATTCCGTTCACCGCGAGCATCAATGTCTATCGCGGTTGCGAACACGGCTGCGCCTACTGCTACGCCCGGCCCACGCACGAATATCTTGGTTTTTCGCCGGGCTTGGATTTCGAGACGAAGATCGTCGTGAAATACAACGCCCCGGAATTGCTGCGGAACGAACTTTCTTCTCCAAAGTGGAAACCGCAGTGCCTCGCTATGAGCGGCGTGACGGATTGCTACCAGCCCGCCGAACGCAAACTGCAACTCACCCGGCGCGTGCTCGAAGTGCTGCTCGAATTCCGCAACCCCGTCGGCATCGTCACCAAAAATCATCTCGTCACGCGCGACGTGGACCTGCTGGCGGAACTTGCCAAGTTCAACGCCGCCATCGTCTATCTTTCCATCACCACGCTCGACCCTGAACTCACGACGAAACTCGAACCACGCAGTTCACTGCCGAAGATGCGACTGGCCGCGATCAAGACTTTGCGGGAAGCCGGCGTGCCCGTGGGCGTGCTGCTCGCGCCGATGATTCCCGGCCTGAACGATCACGAAATGCCGAAAATCATCGAAGCCGCTGCCGAAGCGGGCGCGCAATCCGCCGGACTTGTTCCGCTGCGACTCCCGTTCGCGGTGAAAGATATTTTCTCCGACTGGCTGACGCGGCATTTTCCCGACCGGAAGGAAAACGTGTTGAACCGAATCCGCTCGTTGCGCGGCGGCAAACTGAATCAAGCCGACTTCGGCGCGCGAATGCACGGCCAAGGCATCTGGGCCGAGCAACTCCAGCAAATGTTTCAAGTCGCCGCGCGTCGGGCCGGCCTCAACCAGCGCGACCAAAATCTTTCCACGGAACATTTCCGCCGGCCCGGCGGAACACAGCTTTTGTTGTTTTCTGCAAACGCTTCTTGAACGCTCACGCAAACTCAGAATAATTCCCGCGTATGGACGGTTACTTCTCACCCAAGGCTCTTTACATTGATGGCAATATTGCGTTTGAAAGCCACGGCGCCGCAATTCTCTTGCTGATTCGAGACGGCGGGGTTCGTGATTGGCGGACACTGTGTAAAGCCTTTCATTTTGATCCACGAAAAGATCACAGTGGCCATTATTCACTTAGACAGGCTGTGCGAGAACTTATTGCGGCAGGACTGCTAGAAAGCAAATCGGGCTGGTCTGGCCCTTATCGCGTCTCTGAAAACTGGGAGCAAATACAAGAAGCTTTAGGCATAAGCCTCGTTGAGGCTGCGAATTTAGAAAGGCACTCCGGGATGGCGGTAATCCCCTCCTTCGGCGCGCGCCCCGAGTTTTATGAATCTGCCCACGTGTTCGTGGTCATGCCTTTCAATGACGCACTTCAACCTGTGTACGAGCAGATCAAAAAAATTTGCAGCAGACTCCGCTTACGAGTCGAGCGTGCCGATGACATTTTTTCC
>SCTL01000353.1 GCA_004297495.1 Verrucomicrobiota bacterium | reverse complement strand
GTTACGCCGTGGAATCCATTCCGCCGTTCCTGATGGCGGCCACGCGGCATCTCGCAGCGGGCGTGCTGCTGTTCGTGCTCGCCAAGGCGCGCGGAGCGGCGTGGCCGTCGCGGGTCGAGTGGCGTGATGCGGCCATCGCGGGCGCACTGATGCTCGTGATCGGCAACGGCGGCGTGACGTGGGCGGAGCAGATGATTCCTTCCGGTGTGACGGCGTTGCTCGTTGGGCTGGTGCCGGTGTGGATGGTGTTGTGCGACTGGCTGCGGCCTAAAGGCACGCGGCCCGGCGCGCTCGTGCTGCTCGGACTGGCGGTGGGATTCGCGGGCGTGACGTTGCTCGCGCGCAAGCAAATCAACGGCGCTGGCTCGGGCTACGCGGCGGGCGTGGCGGCGCTGATGCTCTCGTCAATTTGCTGGGCGCTCGGCTCGGTGTTCAGTCGCAGCGCGCGCAAACCGGCGGCGCCCTTTCTCGGCGTGGCGATGCAAATGATCGCGGGCGGCGCAGTCTTACTCGCGCTCGCGGCCGTTCGCGGCGAGGTGAAACAATTTTCCTTCGATCAAATGACGGCGCTGTCGTTTGGCGCGTGGTTGTATCTCACCATCGCTGGTTCGCTCGTGGCTTACACGGCTTACGTGTGGCTGCTGCACGCGACCACGCCGGCGCGCGTGGCGACTTACGCGTATGTGAATCCGCTCATAGCCGTGTTGCTTGGTTGCACGATTGGCCACGAAATTTTCTCGCGCGAATTATTTCTGGCCGGCGCGCTGATTGTCACGGCGGTGGCGCTGGTGTTGCGTGGCGGCGCGGTGAAGCCAACGGTTGCCTCGCCGTGCGAAGAAACGGGCTGAGTTGATGCCGTTCAAGTATGTTTAGCGCGAACACAATGTCGGACACTCTGAACGCGAGGATAGCCCCTCACCCCGTCCCTCTCCCCATCCGATGGGGAGAGGGTGGCCGGCGGCCGGGTGAGGGGAATTGTTCGTTTTAGAAACTGATCTATGCCGTTGTCACTTGTCCAAAATCTCCGCCTCTGGCGGCGCGAAATCCGGCCCACGTGGGCACTGGCGCTGCCGATCATGGCGGGCATGGTCAGCCAGATGTTGATGGGCCTGGCGGACGCGCTCATGGTCGGACGCGTGGGCGTGGTGCCGCTGGCGGCGGCGTCCTTCGTCAACGCGGTGGCGCACCTGCCGCTGGTGCTCGGCATGGGACTGCTCACGTGCATCAGTGTGCTCACGTCGCAGGCGTACGGCGCGCGACGAAGTGATGAAGCCGGCGAACTGCTGCGGCACGGGCTCGTTCTCTCCGCAGCCGTTGGCTTGCTCGCGGCGTTGACGATGTTCGCGCTGCGACCGTTTCTCGATCATCTCGGCCAACCGCCGGAAGTCGTGGCGGCGGCGAAAAATTATCTGCTGCTCTACGGCGGCTCGTTGTTGCCGGGATTGGTCGCGCACGGCGCCAAACAATTCAGCGACGCGCTCAAACATCCCTGGCTGCCGACGGTCGTCATGCTGGGCGGCGTGGGGCTGAACGTTTTGCTGAACTGGATTTTGATTTACGGCAATTGCGGCGCGCCGGCGCTCGGCCTTGAGGGTTCGGGCTGGGCGACGCTGATTTCACGAACAGTGATCGCGGTGGTGCTGGTCGGCTACGTCGTGGACGCACCGGCGTTGCGAAAATTTCAGCCAGCGCGATGGCGGGGACAATTAACTTGGGAAAGATTTCAACGAATGTTGAAAGTCGGCTGGCCGGTCGGCGCGCAACATTTCTTCGAGGTGAGCGCGTTCGCCTCGGCGGCGATCATGATGGGCTGGATCAACGCCGACGCGATGGCGGCGCATCAGATCGCGATTACGTGTGCGGCGATGACGTTCATGTCGGCACTGGGCATCGGCGCGGCGGCGGGGATTCGTGTGGGCCACGCGTTTGGCGCGGGACAATTCGCGCGCGTGCGGAGGATCGGTTTCAGCGGCGTGGGGATGGCGGCCACCTTCATGGGCGCGTTTGGCGTGCTGTTCGCGCTGGCTGGAAAAAACATCGCGACGTTGTTCATCGAATCGCCGGCGGTGGTGAACTTGACGGCGCAATTGCTCATCGTGGCGGCGGTGTTTCAAATCGTGGATGGAATCCAAGTCAGCGCGATCTCGGCGTTGCGCGGATTGTCGGACGTGCGCGTGCCGGCGATGATTGCGATTGTCGCGTACTGGTTCATTGCGCTGCCGGTCGGAGCAGCGCTGGCGTTCGGCGCGAAGCTTGGCGCGGTCGGGATGTGGATCGGGCTGGCCTTGGGTCTGGGTGCGGCGGCGGCGGGTTTGCTCTGGCGCTTTCATCGGAAGACGCAGATGGTCTGCGTGTCGGCGGACGCTTTCGCTACGGCCCCGACACGGCTGGAAGTTTCGGGGGAAAAATCTTTGTAAGGTTCTTGGTGAATCTGCGTCCAACTACAATATGAAAACCAGAAATGTGCTTTCACGTCTTGCCCTCACCCTGTTTGCGGCGACGCAGTTTTCGGCGCTGGCCGCGGACACGCCAAAGGTCGGAGACAAGGCTCCTGATTTTTCGCTGAAGGGCTTGGATGACAAAACAGTTCGCTTGAGCGAGTTGACCGCGAAGGAAAGAGTCGTGCTCATCGTTTTGCGCGGCTGGCCTGGTTACCAGTGCCCGGTGTGCGACCGGCAGGTGCAGGACTTCATCAAATTGGCGCCGGCCTTCAGTGAGGCGAAAGCGCGCGTGGTGTTCGTTTATCCCGGCCCGGCGCAGGATTTGAAAGCGCACGCGGATGAGTTCGTGAAGATGAAGAACAAGCAGTGGCCAAAAGATTTTCTGTTCGTCACGGACCCGGACTTCACCATGGTCAACAGCTACGGCCTGCGCTGGGACGCGGCGAACGAGACGGCGTATCCCTCCACGTTCGTGCTGGATCTGACGGGCAAAGTGACCTTCGCGAAGACCAGCCACAGTCACGGGGATCGCACCAAGGCCGCGGAGGTTCTGACCGAACTCGGGCGCGCCTCGGCGAAATGAGTTCTACGGCTTGAGACCGTTCAGCGCTTCGAGAAACGGGCGGCCTTGTTTTTGCAGCCGCTCCTCCAAACGCTTCGTACAATCGCAATTCGAGCACGCCCACGGTTCGCTGCCATTTTCATGGCGGCAGTTCTTGCGATGGTGCGCGTCTTTCACGCTGAGCAACTCGAAGTATTCCTCCCAGTAAGGCCGCTCTTCCGCGAGTGGCGTCGCGCAGAAACAGGTCTCGACCCAGTGCGCGACGCCGTTTTCGCCAACGCGCGCGTGTTGCAAATCGTAAAGGTATTCATCGCCGGCAATCGAACCGCGACCGAGCGAGCCGTCGGCGACGGCGCGCAACAGCGGTTTTTCGCTGCCGGGCTTCACACGAGCTTTGACGAGGTAACGCATCGTTCGTGTCCTTAAGGTTTCGCCAGCGCCAGCTTTTGCAAATCGAGGATGAAAATTCCGTAGCCCACGCCGGCGTCGTCTTTTGATTTCGCCATTTGAAACGCGATGAAGCGGCCATCGTCGCTCACGACCGGGTTCGAGGCTTTGTAGCCGGGATGCTCCGAGAAGAACGTGAAGCGCTCGACGTAGCCGCCGCCGTCGAGGCTCAGTTTCCAGAGATCAATGTGGCGCGAGCCTTGTTTATTTTGTTTGTCGCACTCGACGAGCGTGAATTTGCCGTCGGGAAAAACGCCTTCCGGTTCGTCGTATTGGCCGGGCGAGTCGGTGAGATTCGTCACGGCTTTCGTGGTGAGATCAATCAGGCCGACGTCCGTGCCTTGAAAACCGTAGGCGGAAAACGTAAGCCGCTTTTCGTCGGGTGGAACGAAGTTTTGTGTTTCGAGCGTGCATTTGAACGGCAGGTCGGCGCTGTTGAGGATGAGCTTTTGATTCGCGAGCTTGGGTTTGCCGTCCTCGTAAACGATGTCCGCTTCCTGCATCCGCGAACTGCCGCGTTCCATTTCATCCGGATACTCGGCGGCGACGTGCGTCCACGCGACGTGGATTCGCGTGCGCGAAACCGCCGGGCCTTCGCTGCATTTTGTGCCGAGCGGCGTGGGCGGTTTGGTGAGAGTCTTGTCGAGCACGGAAAGAAAACATTGCGTGCGCGCGTCGCCGGGTTTCTTGGGATCAAACGTCTCCGGCCCTGAAAGCAAAATGTCTCCGTTCGTGAGATACAGCGCGCGAGTGTAGCCGTGATGCGGATAGTGCGCGG
>SCTL01000352.1 GCA_004297495.1 Verrucomicrobiota bacterium | reverse complement strand
ACGCGCAGCGAACCAGCCGTTCGCCGTGCAAACTTTCAACCCGCCGATGTCCGCATTGTTCCCCGGCGCGCGCGTGAGTTTCTGCGTGATGGCATCGCCGGCCAGCGCGCTTGCTGTCACAGCATCGGGCGTGAGTTTCTTGAACGCCTTCTTCTGCTCCGGCGTTGCGGGTGCATCAATGCGTTTGTAGCGCGGCGCGCCAAACTTGGCCGTCAGTTCCGTGTAATGCTGGCCGGGGTCTTTGCCGGTCGTCGCGCAAATCTCCGCCGCCAGCAATCCGAGAATCAACCCATCCTTGTCCGTGCTCCACACGCTGCCGTCGCGACGCAGGAAACTTGCGCCTGCGCTCTCCTCGCCACCGAAACACACTGAACCGTCCGCGAGTCCCGGTGCGAACCATTTGAAACCCACCGGCACTTCCATCAGCTTGCGTCCAAGCGCACCGACGACGCGGTCAATGATGCTGCTGCTCACCAAAGTTTTTCCGACAGCAGAATCTTTGTCCCACTTCGGACGGTGCGTCAGCAAATAATTTATGGCGACGGCGAGGTAATGATTCGGATTCAGCAATCCCGCCGACGGCGTGACGATGCCGTGCCGGTCGGCGTCGGGGTCGGTGCCGAACGCGACGCTGAATTTGTCTTTCAATCCCACAAGGCTCGCCATCGCGTGCGGGCTCGAGCAGTCCATGCGGATTTTTCCGTCGTGATCCAGCGTCATGAAACTGAAGCGCGGATCAACCTTGGTGTTCACGACGGTGATGTCCAAACCGTAACGTTCCTTCACCGGCTGCCAATACTGCAACGCCGCGCCGCCGAGCGGATCAATCCCGATGCGCACGCCCGCCGATTTGATCGCGTCCATGTCAATCACATCGCCGAGCGTGGCGACGTAAGGCGTGATGAAATCGTGCGGGTGCGTGCTGCTCGACTTGAGCGCGGATTCGTAGTCGAGGCGCTTCACGTCCCGGTTGCCGCCGCGCAAAAGCTCGTTCGCACGATTCTGCACCCGGGCGGTGATGTCGGTGTCCGCCGGACCGCCGTTGGGCGGATTGTATTTGAACCCGCCGTCCTCGGGCGGATTGTGCGACGGCGTGATGACGATGCCGTCGGCGAGTCCATCTTTGCGCCCGCGATTGCAAGTCAGGATGGCGTGCGAAATCGAAGGCGTGGGCGTGAAACCGTCATCGCGCTGGATGAACGTCTCGACGCCGTTGGCCGCGAGGACTTCGAGCGCGGTGCGCTGCGCCGGCGCGGACGCGGCGTGTGAATCCTTGCCGATGAAGAGTGGCCCGCTGAAACCTTTGCCTTTGCGGAATTCACAGATCGCCTGCGTCGTCGCAAGAATGTGCGCTTCAGTAAACGTCCCGTTGAATGGCGTGCCGCGATGTCCGCTCGTGCCGAAACTGACGAGTTGGTTCGTGTCGGCGAGATCGGGTTTGCGTTCGTAATAATCGCGTTCGAGCTTCGCAACATCAATGAGCAGTGAAGCGGGAGCGGGTTTACCGGCCAGTGGATTCAGAGCCATGCGCGAAGCAAAACAGAGTCGGTCAGACGTGGCAAAGCGAAAATTGGAATGAAGAAACATTCAACGCTCAACATTCAACGCCCACTGGATTGTCACGAAGTTCGCCCTCGCAGACACGCCGCCTTCGGGCGTTGAGCGTTGAATGTTGAATGTTTCCCCTGCCTGTTCCCTGCTTCTCCGTTGTCATCCAACGCGCGCGCCCCTAAGCTGCCCGCATCGCACGGGCATGACTCCCACTCAACAACTGGCCGCGCTGACCGCGACGAATGTCGAAA
>SCTL01000351.1 GCA_004297495.1 Verrucomicrobiota bacterium | reverse complement strand
GGCTCGGCGAAGCAGGGACGCGACCGGAAGTTCCAGGCGATTTTGCCGATTCGCGGCAAGCTCATCAACGTGGAGAAAGCGCGGCTCGACAAGGTTCTTCAGAACAACGAAATCCGCACGATGATCACCGCTATCGGCACGGGCATCGGCGACGGCGAGGGCGAAGGCGCGTTCAATCTCGAGAAGCTGCGCTACCACAAGATCATCATCATGACGGACGCCGACGTGGACGGATCGCACATCCGCACACTTTTGCTGACGTTCTTCTATCGCCAGATGCCGCAGCTTGTGAAGCAGGGCTTCGTTTATATCGCGCAGCCGCCACTCTACTCGATCACGCGCAAGAAGAAGACCGATTACATTGATGACGACGTGCAACTCAATCGCATCCTGCTACAGAACGGCGTCGAGGAAGTGAAGTTGAAAAATCTTTCCGACGGGCGCGAATTCACGCCGAAGCAGCTTGAGGAAATCTTGACGCTGCTTGAGTCGCTCGACAAGCACGCCACCTACATCAAGCGGCTCGGCGGAGATTTTGCCGAGTATGTCGAGAAGCGCGCGAAGGACGGGACGTTGCCGCAGTTCATGGTCAAGGTGCGCGACGGCAACGACGAGACGGTGCATTATTTTCTGAGCAACGAGGAAGTGGACAAGTTCAAGGCGGCCAACAACGACCTGTTCGGCAACGACACGGAAATCGAACGCAAGAAGGATGGCCCGACGCGCCGCGCGAAAGTTTCCGACCTGCACCTTGAAAGCAAAGCCACCGGCGATCTTCTCGGCAAGCTTGCGAAGAAGGGTCTAGCCGTTGATCATTACACGGCGCAGGACAAGCCGTTGTTCGAACTCACCGAGGGCGAGGGCGAGCGCGCAACCGTGACGCCGTTGTTTTCGATTCCGGAGATTCTCAACGGCGTAAAGGCGGTCGGCAAGAAGGGCATTCAGATGTATCGCTTCAAAGGTCTGGGCGAAATGGACGCTAAGGAACTTTTCGAGACGACGATGAATCCGGCCAAGCGTAGATTGCTTAGGGTGGATCTGAACGAACACAACTATATTGAAGCGGAGGAAATGTTCGTAACGCTCATGGGAGAAAACGTCGAACCACGTCGCGACTTTATCTTCGATAACGCGCTCAACGTGAGAAATCTGGATGTGTAGGTATTCGCAATACTCGCAATGGAAATGTTTTTGCTAGTGATGTCGGTCACGTGTGTTCTGACAGCTCTCTTGTTCGTAGCCATCGCGGTCTCCGAAAGGAGAAGTCGCGGACAAGAAGTGAGCGGGATTCTAATCATGCCCACGATTTTCATTGTCATCGCTGCGCTCTTTTTCCTCGGCTACTACTCCTTCGGTTCACAGAGGCGACAGTCGATTGCTGAGGCGCAACAGAGCCACATCGAACTCGAGAGTCGTCGTCGCGCAGAACAAGAAGCGAAGGATGCGATGCCAGTAGGAGACGATGTTAGTATTCGACGGGCTTGCTCAAAAGGCCGAGATGAAGTTTTTGCCGCCATGTATTTGAGTCAGCTTACGGAGCAATTGTCAGTAAGTGATTCGTTTGAAGTGGTCAATTCTCGGGTGGTTGTAACAGTGACATTCGTGCGGTTGGTGGACAACCTCCATGTTAAGCGTTCGTCCGAGTACATCAGACGGAAGACCGTGATCGGGGCGGAGTCGAAATACAAAAATGCGTTCCAGAAGGCCGGCTTGAAAGAACCCCTAGTTAAGGTGATCTTTCACGACCCTTGAATTATGCACTGAACGTGCGGAATCTGGATGTTTGAGGTTAAAAGAAGAAAAGAATTGACGATGTGGTTACATGTGACTACATTGAGGTGCATGAAGACAAAACGACAAGTGCCGCTCTACAAGCAGAAGCGAAAACAGGTCGCGGGCATGACGCCCGAGACCTCCGGGCCAATGGTCATGCGCGAGACTGTCGCGCTGCCGGGCGTCGGGCTTTCGATTCCGGTGCGCGCCGCGAAGGCCAAGCTCTCGGCGTTGCTGGAGCTGGTCGCGGGCGGGCAGGAAGTCACGATCACGTCGGATGGCAAACCGAAGGCTGTATTGTCGCCGGTTGGCAAGCGTGAGGTTCGGAAGGTATTCACGGGCATGGGAGATCACCTCAAATCCATGCCTATGCAGACCAAAGGGCCGTTCGCCGATGAGATCGTCCGCGCGGATCGCGACGGGCGCGGCTGGTAATCATGTATCTCGACACGGGCATTCTGGTGAAACTGCTGACTCCCGAACCGGAGACGGCGTTCATTGAGCGCGAACTTATCGGGCACTCGCTGGTTTCATCAGAACTCGCCCTCGTCGAGGTGAAGTCCGCGTTGTTCGCCAAGGAACGGGCGGGGATGATCACGGCGGCGCAACGCGTGAAGGCCGAGACGAAATTTGCGACGATGATTTCGGACGGAATTTTCAAGCTGACCAACTTGAACAACCACACTTTGCGCAAGGCGACGCAAATCATCCAGGGTTGTCATCCGAAAGTGCCGTTGCGCGCGCTGGATGCTTTGCATGTTGCCGCGTGCGATCTGGCGCAGGATTTTCCGCTTTGCACGACGGACGCGAGGATGCACGCCGCCGCGAAGGCGATGCACATTCCGGTGTTCCCGGAAAATTTGCCGGTGAAGGTTTAGAACATATTTATCATGCCAGACGAAACCGATTCCAATCAGCCGCCGCAGCCGCCGGAACAGCAGCCGACCGGCGGCGCTTATACGCAGGGCGAAAAAATTTCCAAGATCAACGTCGCCGACGAGATCAAGAACTCGTTCCTCGACTACTCGATGTCCGTCATCATCTCGCGCGCGTTGCCCGACGTGCGCGACGGCCTCAAGCCTTCGCAGCGGCGCATTCTTTACGCGATGGAAAACCTGTCGCTGTTTCCGGGGCGCAAGCACATCAAGTGCGCGAAAATCTGCGGCGACACTTCCGGCAATTACCATCCGCACGGTGAGGCGGTGATCTATCCCACGCTCGTCCACATGGCGCAGCCGTGGGCGATGCGCGAGAAGCTGGTGGACGGCAAGGGCAACTTTGGCTCGGTGGAAAACGATCCCCCGGCGGCGATGCGTTACACCGAGGCGCGGTTGACGCATCTCGGCGCGCTGCTGATGTCCGACATGGAAAAGGACACGGTTGATTTCGTCCCGAACTACGACGAGCGCCTCACCGAGCCGACGGTTTTCCCCGCTGCGTTCCCGAACCTGCTCGTCAACGGCGGCACGGGCATCGCCGTCGGCATGGCGACTAACATGCCGCCGCACAATCTCGGCGAAGTCATTGACGGCATCTGCGCGCAGATTGACAAGCCGACGATCACGATCCCCGAGCTGATGAAGTTCATCAAAGGGCCGGACTTTCCGACGGGTGGATTTCTTTGCGGCGTCGAGGGCATCAAGAATTATTTCACGACGGGCAAGGGCAGCCTCAAGCTGCGTGGGCGCATCGGCGTGGAGGAGATGAAGGGCAATCGCGAACAGCTCGTCATCACGGAGATTCCGTTCAACGTGAATCGCGCCGGACTCGAAGAACAGATTGCCGCGCTGGTCAACGACAAGGTCATCACGGAAATCTCCGCGATGCGGAACGAGTCGGACGAACATTGCCGGCTCGTGATCGAACTCAAGCGCGACGGCAATCCAAAGGTCGTCATCGCGAACCTGTTCAAGCACACGCAGCTTGAGATTTCGTTCAGCGTCAACTCGCTGGCGATTGATCATGGCCGCCCGAAGACGCTCAATCTCAAGGAAATCATCCAGTGCTACATCGAGCACCGCCGCGAAGTGATTTTGCGCCGCACGCGCTTTGAGTTGAAGAAGGCCGAGGAGCGCGCGGAGTTGCTCGAAGGTTACATCATTGCGCTGTCGAACTTGGACGAGTTCATCGCCATCATTCGCGGCTCGAAGACGCGGGATGAGGCGAAGATCAAGCTGCTTGCGTTTGAGTGGTCACGTCAGCAGGTCGAGAAGTGGCGGGTGCTGATCCGCAGCGAAGCGCGCTTGCAGAGCGGGCGCTACTCGCTCTCAGAGCGGCAGGTGGACGCGATCCTGGAATTGCAGCTCTACCGCCTGACCGGTCTCGAAATTGACAAGATTGACGCGGAATACAAGGCGCTGATCGAGGTCATCAAAGACCTGCTCGACATTCTCGCGAAGGAATCGCGCGTGATGGCGATCATCAAGGCGGAGTTGCTGGCGATCAAAGAAAAGCACGCCACGCCGCGCAAGACCGAGATCGTGCCCGACGAAGGCGAGATCGCCATCGAAGATCTCATCGCGAACGAAGGCGTCATCATCACGCTCACGCACAACGGCCTGCTCAAGCGCACGAACGTCAGCCAGTATCGCGCACAGCGGCGCGGCGGCAAGGGCGTGATCGGCATGACCACGCGCGAAGGCGAGACAGCGGACGACAAGGACTTCGTGGAGCATCTGTTCACGGCGAGCACACACGACTACCTGATGTTCTTCACGAACACGGGCCGAGTGTACGTGGAGCGCGTGCATGAGATTCCCGACATGGGCCGCGCCGCCAAGGGCCGGAGCATTGCGAACCTGCTTGAATTGAAAGCCGACGAGAAGGTGGCCGCGCTCATCCGCATTCTCTCGAAGACCGATGCGAACAA
>SCTL01000350.1 GCA_004297495.1 Verrucomicrobiota bacterium | reverse complement strand
CCTGCCCAATCGCTGCCGTGAGCAGCGCGTGCTCATCCCACCGCGTTCGTTCGCGCGTTTCGCTCAACTTGCCGCGCGACATCACGGCGATGCGGTCGCACGTGCCGAGCAATTCGGGAATGTAACTGCTGATCATCAGCACCGCCTTGCCGCGCGCGGCGAGCTCGTCAATCAACTGATAAATCTGCGCCTTCGAGCCGACGTCAATGCCGCGCGTCGGTTCGTCGAGCAACAACACATCCACGTCCGCGTGCAACAGCCGCGCGATGGCAACCTTCTGCTGATTACCGCCACTCAGTCCACTGATGCGCTGGGCCGGGCCTTGGCACTTGATCGGAATCTTCTGAATCCATGGTTTGCACGCGGCGCGCTGGCGGGAAGGCATGACCAAACCCAGCGGGCCAAGTCCGCTCAAACGCGACAACGTGAGATTGTCCGCAATGCTCAAGCCGAGCGCGAGTCCCTCGGTCTTGCGGTCTTCGCTCACGAGGCCGACGCGCTGCGACCAGCGTTGCTGCGGCGAGGCTGTGCCGGAGAATTCAGCCACGCGAATTTCGCCGCGCATGACTTTGTTCAAGCCGAAGATCGCGCGCATCAATTCAGTTCGCCCCGCGCCGACAAGGCCGGAGATGCCGAGCACTTCGCCGCGTCGCAATTGGAGCGACGCAGAGCGCGGCTTGCTCACGCCGGCGAGGTCGGTGATTTCGAGAATCACTTCGCCGGCTGTGCGGTGCGAGCGCGGATAAAGTTCCTCCACGTTTCGACCGACCATCAGTGCGATGATCTTTTCGTTCGTTGTTCCCTTGGTCACGCCACTGCCCACGGTTTCGCCGTCGCGCAGAACCGTGAAGCGATCCGAGATGGCCTGCACCTCTTCGAGGAAGTGTGAGATGTAAACGACGGAAATGTTTTTCGCTTTCAACTTCCGGATCAGCGCGAAAAGTTTTTCGATGTCCTTGGCCGTGAGCGAACTGGTCGGTTCATCGAGCACAAGCACGCGGCAATCCAGCGCCACGGCGCGGGCGATCTCGACGAGTTGTTGCTGCGCGATGGCGAGCTTGCGGACTTCGATTTCGGGCGAGACGTGCGCGAGGCCGACTTCCGCCAGCGCGGCGGTGGCGCGGCGTTTCATCTCCGGCCAGTTCATCAACGGCCCGCGCGTCGGCTCGATGCCGAGCAAAATGTTTTCCATCACCGAGAGATGCGGGGCGAGCGCGAGTTCCTGGTAGATCATCGCCACGCCGGATTTGCGGGCGTGGAGTGGATTGCCGGGAATGTAATCCGCGCCGTCGAGAAACATTTTGCCTTCGTCCGGCGGTATTGCGCCGGAGAGGATTTTCATCAAGGTGCTTTTGCCCGCGCCGTTTTCGCCGACGAGCGCCATGACTTCGCCGGGCGCGACGGTGAGTTCGACGCCGCGCAAGGCTTTGGTCGCGCCGAAACTCCGGCGCACGCCGCGCATTTCGAGACGGGAAGCATTGACTGTCAGTCCGGGCATTGTCGGCGGATGAAGTATCAGAAACGCGCGGTTGAGGCAATGACGCGTGCGGCTTTGCCGGGTGAACAAACGTCCGAGTTTGTTCCGCGCGAAATAGCGCCGGGCTGAATTGGCGAGCGTGGTGAAGTGAACCTTCCGCGCTCAAGCCAGAGGACTTAGTTGTATTGCCGGCGGCAAGTCAGAATCAGTCAGCCGGCAGGCTGCGATAGAAACGGCACGGGCAATTGGTCGCCCCGAAGTCAATGAAGGCAAAGACGCCGTTTGCATCGGTGGTGTTGGTGCCGAGGGTGACCCAATTCGGTGAACCGAGGTTCTCGGTGGCTTGGACGATGCAGGATTGATTGGGCGCGCCTTCGCACGTTATTCGGAAGCTGCCATCAGGTAGTTTCCCCGCGCAGAGAACGCCCGGCGCATCGGGTGAGCCGGCCACCATCAACGTGGCGGTGCAGCTCTTTTTATTCGGACTGCCGCCGTCGGAGGCGGTCACCGGCAAGCTATAGGTGCAGGCCGGCGTTGCGGCACTCGTGGTGATGGTCAAGGTTGCGGTCGCCGAGGTTGGAGTGCTGCTGGAAAAGCGGATCATGCTTGGCGAGAAAGCTGCCGTGGCGCCGGGCGGCAACCCGGCGACGGTGAGATAAATTTCGAGGTTGCCGTTGCCCGTCCGCGAAACGGTCACGGTGTAAGTGGCGCTGCCGCCTTGGATCACTGAGTTCGGAGACGGAGAACTGATGGCCACCGAGGTCAGGGTGGTCGCGGCCAAAACTTCGCCGGCACACATCAAACAAACGAGGGCACCAAACGCCGCGCCGGCCCTGAGTGGATTCACGCTCCTTGTCGTTACCACATTCTTCCTCTGCATGAGTACGAGTTTAATCAGTTCGATCAATTTCACAATTGGGCCCGGAGATCATCCTCGCCCCCGCCGAGACCTGGATGACCGACCCGGGGAATCGCTGGTCGCTGGAGTGCGTTGCCCTAACGAGTTGCATCGGGTGGGCGACTGGAACTATCCTGGCGCGCGACACTCCAGACTGGAAGAGGATTGCTGCGTCATGATGTTTTGGAGTTGGGTTACGGGAACTTGCTGATGCTGGCAGTCGTATCGTCGGGGCTCGAATGGAGGAATGGCGTGACGTTTGGAAGAAGGAACTTCGACCTCTGTAGAAGTCGTCAAACCTCGGTGACTTCCTTGAACTTTTTTAGTGATGGGCTTTGGCGCCGGCCTCTTCTAGCGAACTCAAGAACCTCGCTGAAATGTTGAATTCTTTGAGTTGAAGTCGAGATTGGTAGCGCGTACGGGAATCGAACCCGTCTTTCAGCCTTGAGAGGGCCGTGTCCTAACCGATAGACGAACACGCCAACCAGCAGCGGGACCATGCTAGCCGGTGCGACGAAGTTGTCAATCTGCGCGCGCATAACAGTTGAAGCGGCGGGCGAACTCGGTGAAAATCCGCCGGCAAACCGCGCGTGAAAAAATTTCGACTCCAACTGGCCATCGCCGTCGCGCTCATGATCGTCGTGGGCTGGGTGATGTTTCACGAATCGCGCAGCCCGACGTATCGCGGGCGGACCGTTCGCGAGTGGGCCTTGCGCACGGACGCGCGTGATCGCGCGGCCGAGGAAATGGTCAAAACGCTCGGCGACCAAGCCGTGCCCGAACTCGTCCGGCTGTTGAATTACGATGACCCGCTCTGGCAACGCGCCGCGCGGAAATACGCGCCGCGCCTGCCGGCGCGCTGGCGTAACTCGCTACTCGAAAAAGCCGGCTTGCCGCAACGCGTGGGCGTTCGCTGCGCGGCGGCCACGGCCCTGGGCGTCATCGGCGCGCCGGCTACCAACGCCATTCCCGCACTGGGCCGCGCCTTGCGCACCGACCATCATCAAGTGCGCTGGAACGCATCCGCGGCGCTCTGGCGCATCGGGCGGGAGTCCTTGCCGGTGTTGACCGAGGCGTTGCAAGACAGCGACGTCACGACGCTGCGCGCCTCGGCTTTCGCGCTGGCGGAACTCGGGCCGGACGCCGCGCCCGCGATTCCCGCGCTCATCAACGCCTTGAAACATCCGAGCCAGGACGTTCGCGACGCGGTGAATATCAGTCTGGCCCGCATCGGCGCGCCGTCCGTCTCCACGCTCACGAATCTGCTCGCGCACGGCGATCTGCGCGCGCGCGAGGCGGCGGTGCAAACCATCATGAAGTTTCAACTTTCCGTGCGTCTCACCGTGCCGGCGCTGGCGAAGTTGGCGGTGGAAGCCGATTCGCCCATTTCCCGTCAGCAAGCCGTCGAGGCGCTCGGCAATATCCGGTTGCCGACCAATCCGGCCATCAAGGCGCTGACAACTGCCTTGCAGGATCGGGAAAAAAATGTCCGGCTGGCCGCCGCGAATGCGCTGGCGCTGATGCCCGCGCGGGCGCAACCGGCCATCTCGAATTTGACGGCCTGTCTGAGCGATGAATCTCCCGAGGTGCGCCAGGCGGCGGCCAATGCTCTGAGCGTGATCGGTCCGGCGACCAACGCCAGTCCCGTCAGCGAGCGATGACGAAGCGCGGACCGTGGCGAAGCGCGGTCAAGTGAAGTTGCAGTAGCCAGCCGAAATCGGCAGAGTGACGCCCGCATGGCACCGAGCAACAACGCGCGGCAATTCTGGCTGATCTGCGCGCTCCTCTCCGCCGCGACGCTGGCGGCGTTCTGGCCCGTGCTGCAAAACGGCTTCATCAACTACGACGACCCGGATTACATTTTTCTAAATCCGCGCGTTCGCTCCGGCTTGAGCTGGCAAAACCTCGCCTGGGCGTTCACGGAATTTCACGCGGGCAACTGGCATCCGCTCACCTGGATTTCCCACATGCTGGATTGCCAATGGTTCGGCCTGAATCCGCGCGGGCATCACTGCGTGAACCTGCTGTTGCACGCGGCGAATTCCCTTCTGCTCTTCGGTCTGCTGCAACGCCTGACCGGAGCAGCCTGGCGCAGTGCTATCGTCGCCGCGCTGTTCGCGTTGCATCCGTTGCACGTGGAATCCGTCGCGTGGGCGGCGGAGCGCAAGGACGTGCTCAGCGTGTTCTTCGGGTTGCTCGCGTTGCGGGCGTATGTGAACTGGGTGAAGGGGCAAACATTCAACATTCAACATTCAACATTCAACGTTCAACGCTCACGGTGCTGGTACGGTTGGGCGCTCTTGAGCTTCGCGCTCGGGTTGATGAGCAAGCCGATGCTGGTCACCCTGCCGTTGGTGATGTTGCTCCTCGATGTCTGGCCGCTCCGACGCTTGGAACTCTCAACTCTCAACCCTCAACCCTCAACCCTCAACCCGCTGCTTTGGGAAAAACTTCCCTTCTTCGTGCTCGCGCTCGCATCGTCCGTCGTCACTTTCTTTGCGCAACAGCACGAGGGCGCGATCACGAAGGTCGCTCAGGTGGCGATTGACCTGCGCATGGAGAACGCGTTGGTCTCTTACGCAAATTATCTGCGGCAACTTTTCTGGCCGACGAAGCTGGCGCTCTATTATCCGATGCCCGAGGCGATTCCTGCCGCCGCGCTGGCGGCTGCCGTGTTGGTGGTCGTTGCGATTTCAGTCGCGACGTTCGCAAATTTTCGCCTTCGCCCGTGGCTGGCTGCGGGCTGGTGCTGGTATTGCGTCACGCTGCTGCCGGTGATCGGGCTGGTGCAAGTCGGCTTGCAGGCGCACGCAGATCGTTACACTTACCTGCCGGCCATCGGCGTGTTCATCGCGGTGAGCTGGGGGCTTGGCGAGTTGGTCGCAAGCTCGAAACCGCGCGCGATGATCTTCGGAACGCTCGGCATGGCGGCGTTGATCACCTGCGGCGTGCTGACGAATCAACAAGCGCGACTCTGGCGCGACAGCGTCACGATTTTCAGTCACACGGTCGCGGTCGCGCCGGACAATCCCATCGCGCGACTGAATCTTGGTTCGGCGCTGACGGAGCGCGGATCATTTGCCGATGCCGAGGCGCAGTTCCGCGAAGTGGTGCGATTGAAACCCCGTTATGCCGAGGCGCAGAATAATCTGGGCTTCGTTCTCGCCGTGCAGGGCAGGCTCGATGAAGGCGCGGAGCGTTACCGGCTCGCGCTGCAATTGAAGCCGGGCCTGGCGCGAACCCACTGGTTGCTGGCAGGAATCCTTTTGCAGCAAGGCCGGCGCGCTGACGCGATCGCCGAATATCGCCGGACTTTGGAACAGGACCCGGACTCGCCGCCGGCATTGAACGATCTCGCGTGGCTGCTGGCCACCGACGCGAACGAAGAATTTCGCAACGGCGCTGAGGCCGTGACCCTGGCGGAGCGGCTGTGTCGCGTGACGGAATTCCGCGAAGCGCAATTCATCGGCACGCTGGCGGCGGCTTACGCGGAAGCGGGGCGGTTCGAGGACGCCGTGAAAACCGCCCAACGGGCGATGGATCGGGCCACTGCCACCGGCCAGACTCAGCTCGTGGAGACCAATCGGCGGTTGCTGGAGAATTATCGAGCGGGCCGGGCGTTTCATGAAGCGGAAAAATAATTTCCCCGCCGCGCAACCAAGAGTTTGGGGTGGTGTTTATTTCCGCACAGTTTATATTGTGACCATGAAGCGCGATGTGAAAACCATGATGCTGCTGGCCGCCGGCGGGTTGCTGTGCCTTCGCGTCGCCGCCGTGACTGCCGATCCCGCGGACAACCGTTACAAGGTCATCTCCGAACGGAATGTGTTCGGCTTGAAACCCCCGCCGCCGCCGGTTGATCCGGCGAGTCAAAAACCGCCGCCGCCAAAAATCACGTTGCAGGGCATCACCCGGTTTCTCGATAAAAAACAGGCGCTGTTCAAGGTGGCGCTGCCGGCGCGCCCGCCCGAGCCCGCCAAGGAATCGTCGCTGGTGTTGGCCGAAGGCGAACGCAGCGGCGAGATCACGGTGTTGGAAATTGATGAAACCGCCGGTGCGATCAAGTTCGACAATTACGGCACGGTGCAAACTTTGACGCTGGAGAAAGACGCCGCCAAACCCACGCCCGGCGCGTTGCCCCCGCCCATGATGGCGCCGAGCATGCCCATGCCGATGGGCGGTGCGGCGATTCCCGCGCCGGCACCGGCGGGCGGAGGTGTTTCCACCACCACCATCGGCGGCGGTCAGATGAAGACGATTCCCACCCGCCCGCTGCGCGCCACGCCGGAAGGCGGCACGCCCGTCGGCGGTGCCGCAGTCACGCCGCAATCCAACACCACGACCATCTCTTCAACGACAGCCGGGCTGGATCGTGATGCGGCCGCGTTAGTCACGGCTGCCGAATATCAAAATGCCAAAAACAAAGGCGACCCCACCGCTGCGTTGTATCCGCCGGACCACGTTGATCCCAACCGCAACAAGGTGACCACTCCGCCCCCGCCGCCGAAGTAACCCGGCGTGTTATCCGGGAGACCGGAGCTTCGACCTTCTTGGCGGTGAGGTTTCTGTTTTCGCCGTCAAATCCGATCCCAGCCCTCCGCGTCACGAAAATTTGACGGCGACGCGAGTTTCACCTACCGTCCGGTAGGTTCGATGGTCAAACCCACATCCAACGGGGCAACTCGGGAAGGAATTTTGCGCGCCGCGCTCAAGCGGTTCGCGCATTCCGGCTACGCCGCAGCCTCGGTGCAGCAGATCGTCGGCGACGCGCGCGTTTCCAAGCCGACGCTCTACTATTATTTTCCGGACAAGGCACGGCTCTTCGAGGCGCTGGTGCATGAGGCGCACGACGAACGCTACCGGCTCATGCGCGAGGCGGCGGGGCGGTCAAAAAATCTTCGCGGCCAACTGGTGGAAATCCTGCACGTGCTCTTCGAATACTTTGCCAGCAACCGCGAGCTGATGCGCATCTCGCTGGCCACGGCGTTTGCGTCACCCGGAGAAGTTCCGGCCAGCCTGAAATACGCGGATCGTTGCCAGCGGAACTTCGAGTTCGTCCACTCGCTCATCAAGCGCGGGCTGAAAAATGGCGAACTGGACAGACGGTTCGAGAGCCGCGAACTTGCGTTCGGTTTTTACGGCCAGGCCAACGCGTATCTGATGACGCACCTGTTGATGCCGGCCTCGAATTTGAACCGCCAGACCGCCGAGCGCGTGGTGGATTTGTTCCTCGTCGGCGCGGCGCCGAAAACAAAAAACAAAAAAACTTCGCGGACACAAACGGTTCGCGACACAAAAGTATGATCAAGAAAATCATTGTCGCCGGAGCC
>SCTL01000349.1 GCA_004297495.1 Verrucomicrobiota bacterium | reverse complement strand
TGCTAAAGGAGGAGAGGTTGAGGCAAAACCTCTCCATGACCGTTTTATCCGAGCGAGCAGGGCTTTCACAGCAGAGTGTCAGTTACGTGGAGCGTGAAATGAGGATTCCCAATCTGGATACACTCCTGCGCATCACCGATGTGCTGAAGGTTGATCTGGCCGACATCATCAAACAGGCGCGCAAAGCAGCTTCGTCGAAGTGAATTCCGCAAACCACAACCAACAACCCCTAAAACAACATGGCTGACCCAACACCAACTCCCGCCCCGCAACCCGATCCCAAAACACCCACGTCGCGCGGCGACATCAACAAGGCCGACCTGGAGCAGTTGAAGGCCGACCGCACCATCGCGCAGGCGGCGCAGAATCCCAATCACGTCCCCAAACTGAACGAGAAGGAAATTGTCCAAGCCGACGTGACGCAATTGCTGGCGGACATCACGGACGCGGAAAATGTCAAAGCGCCCGCAGTGCTCACCGCGACCAGCGCAAAAGAAACCACCACCGCCCACGAGGAGACCGCCAGGAAGGCGCTCATGCCCGCACTCCGCGAAATCCAGGACGCCGTGAAGCGGAAATACGAGGTCGCGGACCCCAGCAAACTGGCCGCGTATTTCATCGCAAAGAAAAAATTCGGCGACGACCGTCCGGGGCTGGAGGCGGATTCCCAGTCCATGCTCGATCAGGCCGCCACCGACGCGCTGCCCGGCATCAACGCCGCGCGCATCACCGCCATCACCGGGCTGCGCAGCGCGTGGATGAAGGCCGATGATGAGCAAAACGCCGCCATCATCGCGTTGGAGAAGACGCGCGCGGCTTTCAAGACGGCGCTGGATAGTATCCGGCAACGGGCGCGTGGTATTCAACTGGCCGCGAACTCCGGGTGGTCACATACCGATCCCGCCAACGCTGCGATTCGCCGCGCGTTCAACCTGCCGGCCAATCGTCCGCTCAACTGACGCGCAGAGAACTGCAACTTCACAACCGGGCGGCAAGTTGCTTGTCGCCCGGTTCGTTTTTTGTCAGGCTCGCGAGCGATGAGAAAAATATTTCTTTGGTTTGGTGCCGTCATCTGCGCGACGGCGCTGGCGGAGGAGCGGACGATTCCATTCGACGCCGCTCAAGCCGGCAAAATTCCCGCTGGTTTCCGCAGCGCGCTCTTCGGCGCGGGCCAGCCGGGCGATTGGAAAATTCTCGTGGATGAATCCGATCCCACCAATCGCACCGTCGCCGTCGCACAACTGAGCCAGGACCGGACGGACGAGCGTTATCCGCTGCTGATTCTCGATGACGCGGTGTTTGGCGATTTCACGGTCACCACGCGGTTCAAACTCGTCTCCGGCGCGACCGAGCAGATGGCCGGCATCGCGTTCCGGATTCAAAACGAAACCAATTTCTACGTCGTCCGCGCCAACGGCGTGGACAACAACGTGCGTTTCTACAAGGTCGTGAATGGCGAGCGCGGCACGCCCATCGGGCCGAAGTTCACCGTCGCGCGCGGGCGCTGGCACGAGTTGAAGATCGAGTGCAAGGCCAATGAAATTCACGGCTGGCTCGACGGGTTCGAGGCGATCCCGCTGCTGGCGGACAGCACGTTCAGCAGCGGCAAGATCGGGTTCTGGACGAAGTCGGATGCGGTGAGTTATTTCGGCGAGACGCGCATTGTGTTCAAACCGCGCGTGCCGTATGCGCAAACGGTCGTGAAAGAAATTCTGGCGAAGAAGCCCAAGCTCATCGGCCTGAAAATTTACGCGCTCAACGCGCAGGGCGAACCCGGCATCATCGCGAGCAAGGACACCGGCGAAGTCGGCAGCGTCGGCGGCGAGTACGAGAAACGCGTCATTGTGGGCGGCGAGGTGTTTTGCGCGCGGAACAAAGGCCAAGCCTCGGTGGTGCTTCCATTGCGCGACCGCAACGGCGAACCGATTGCCGCCGTGCGCGTGGTCCTGCCCATTTTCCCGGGCGCGACCGAGGAAGCGGTGCTGGCGAATGCCCGGCCCATCGTCCGGGAGATGCAAGACCGCCTGCAATCGTTCGAGGAGTTGAAGGATTGACGGGCGCGGGCCTGTCCAGTTTGCGGAACGGTTTCAGGATTTTTGGACAACCCAACGGCGCGCGAAGATTTTTTCAAGCGGCGCGGCGGCGCGGCGAGCTTCCTGCTGATTCACGTTCAGTTATGAAACTGGGCGTGTTTATCGAGCGAGACGGCGTGCTGAACAAAGCGCGCGTGGATCGCCAGCATCAGATCAGCCCCTTGTGCATGGAGGATTTTCACGTGAACAAGGCGGCGCTCGAACCGTTGCGCCGGCTCAAGGCGGCGGGCTTCGTCATCATCGCCACCACGAATCAGCCCGGGTTGTCGCGCGGTTATCAATCGCGCAAGGCACTGGATTGCATGCACGATTTTCTGAAACGCCAGTTGCCGCTCGATGACGTGCTCGTCTGCCCGCACGATGAAAACGACGACTGCACCTGCCGCAGGCCGAAGCCCGGCCTCATTCTTGAAGCGCGTTTCAAGTGGCGGCTCGATCTGGATCGTTCGTTTGTGATCAGCGACAAGTGGCAGGATTCCGACGCGGCCCATTCGGCCGGTTGCACGTCCTTGATGATTCAATCTCCGTGGCTGGGCAGCGCGCATCACGATCTCGTGTTGCCCGATCTCGCGGCGGCGGCGGAAAAGTTACTTCAGATCAAAGCCAACCCGCAGATCCTCACCGCCTGATTCAAAGTGGAATAATCCTGAGTGAACAGGAGGAAACGGAGCGGGTGGATGGTTCTCCGTGATTACAAGAAGGCGTTCCAGAGTTGCGCGTGAGTGATGCTGACCGGCTGCGGGCTTCGCAGTGTAGCTTCGGATTTTCATCTCTGTTCTCTCCGTTACCTCCTGTTCAACGCTTCTTAGGGCTGAGTCGTGCGCGGCTTTTCCGAATCACCCGCCGACGGCGGCGGCAAATCATCCGGCATGGAGTGTCTCGCACCGCCACCCACGGAGAACCGGCCCTTTTCGTCCTCAATCATGTGCGGCCGCGTCTTGGTGTAATCATAAGTCTGCCGCAACAGCACATTGCCGTTCGGTGAAACTACGGTGTATAGAAACGTGTGACCGGTGTTTTGGTAAAGGACATGCAGATTGCTTTCATTGTCGAGCTGTCCCTCGGGATTGCTGAAGGAGGTCAGCGGCCCGATGGGAAAAACCTTGAAGACTTTCGATTCAGCGCCATCCGTGATCGAAAGATAAAGGCGGGGCTGGGTCTTCAGATAATTCGCCTGCTTGAGTGAATAGCGGCGCACTTCCGGCGCAGTGTTGGTCGCGCCTGCCGGCAACGGCACGCCAAAATCCTGCATCCAGATCGTGTTGCCGTGAATCACCTCGAAGTTGCGCGGCTTGGTGGTGATGTCCTGATTCCATTCCTTCACGTGGATTGTGGCGATGACCTGATACCGGCCCGGCCGCGTGAGATTGAAATACGGCGCGAGATTCACTTTGCGCGTCCCGACTTCCGACGAACCAACCTTGAACTCGCCGAGCACAGGCACTTCGCCTTCCTTGGAAACCACGTAGCCCTCGCGGCCCTCGATGGAAAACGTCAGCCAGTCCGGCGCGTCACCGAATTTCAAAGTCTGTCCCGAACGATTCGTGATCTTCACGGCGGCGTTGATGGTTTCGGCGGGGAGATATTGCTCCTGTTCCAGCACCACTTCCGCCGTCAACTGCGCCTGCGCCACGCCGGCCCAGGCCAGCAGGCACGCGATGATCCAACCAGAGAATTTCATCCGCACACTCTAAAGCCGCGCCCCGCCGAGGCAAGCGGCAACTCACTGTCCATAACGCGCGATCAATTTCGCCACACCGGCTTCGGTGAGATAATGCGGATTTCCCTCGAATCTCACGATGCCGTTCGGGTCAATCAGGATGGCGTGAGGAATGGCCCGCACTTCTGCTTCGCTCGCTGTGCGCTGGCGCGGATCCACGGCCACCGCGTATTCAATCTGTGGCGACCGCATGGCCCTCACTTCCTGCTCGGACTCGCCACTCAAGCCAATGAGGGTGATGCGGTCGCCAAACTTCTGGTGCAACGCGTTCAACTTTGGAATGGAAGCCCGGCAAGGCCCGCACCACGTCGCCCAGAAATCAATCAGCACAAACTTTCCCTGTGTATTCGGCTCGGCAGTCAGCCACTTTTCCACCACGAATCGCGGCGGCGGTCCGCCCTTGAATGCCTTGGCCTTGATCTGCGGCACTTGCATCTCGGCGTCCCCAGGAGCCTCGGGTTTTTCTTCGCGTGCGATCGGAGGTGGTGGCGTCGGTTTCTCCGCCGCCACGGCGCTGCGATACTGCGCGTTCGCCTGCGCCTGTCTCGCGGCGGTATCGGCGGCTTTGCCGGGATTGAAATGAAACTTCTGTTGCAACTCCGGCGACAGGTCCTTCAACTTCGCGTTGCCCACGCCGCGCGAGTGCGTGAAGAAAACGTCCGTGGCCGAGACCGACTGCACGGTGACGTTCGTGTAAAAATCCACGCCCGCGCGCATCCAGGGGATCTTCTCTTCCGCGCTGGCAACGAGCGCGAAACACAGCAGGGCGAAACAGAGTGCGAACCGGTTTTGCATGGAACGCGTATGCCTTGGGAAACGCCTTTTGGCAAGACTGCAAAATCCGGGCGGCCATCGCCACGCGCCAAATACTTGACGCAACACGCAACACGCAACACGCTCAACGGCGTGGCTCACATTCACGAGAAAATTGATTTCACCGTCGCCATCTTCGTCGTTCACGATGGCAAGGTGCTGCTCATTCATCATCGCAAGCTCGACAAATGGCTGCCGCTCGGCGGGCACATCGAGTTGGACGAAGACCCGGAGCAAGCCGCCTTGCGCGAGGCGAAGGAAGAGAGCGGCCTCGATGTGGAGTTGCTCGGCGAGCGCCCGCCCACGACCGAGCCAGGCACGCGCGCGCTCATCGCGCCGCGCTTTCTCGACATCCATCGCATCAGCGACAAGCACGAACACATCGGCATGATTTACTGGGCGCGACCCAAAAGCGGTTCGGCCACGCTCGCTGTCGAGGAGCATCACGACATCCGCTGGTGTTCAAGCGCGGACTTGGACACGCTCCAACCCGCCATGAGCAACGCCGTGAAATGGTATTGCCGCAAAGCCATCGAGGAAATCTCGGCGCATGAGTGTTGAAATGAAATTCCGCGTTCCGCATTCCGTACTCCGCATTCATACATGACTCACCGCCAACTTAAAACCGGTTACTTCATTCTCGCGGCGCTCAACACGCTCGCGTCGTCCTACTATCTCAACTACCTGTTCTTTTTCCTGCGCGACCAGTTCGGCTTCGGCAACAAGGAAAATCTCTGGGTCTCCGCGCTGCACGGATTCATCTACACCTGCGCCGCGTGGCAATGCGGCAAATTCGCCGAGCGCCGCGGCTTCGTCTTCAGTTTGAAAGTGGGCTTCCTCAGTCTCGCTGGAGTGATGATTGGCGGCGCGTTGTTGCCCGGAGTGATGGCGCAACTCGCGATGGTCGCGGCTTACAGCGTAACGCTCCTGCTCACCTGGCCCGCGCTCGAAGCGCTCGTGAGTGAGCGCGAATCCCAAGCGGGCGTGCAGGAAATGGTCGGCATCTACAATTGCACCTGGGCCGGCTCGGCGGCGTTCGCGTATTTCACCGGTGGCAAACTTTACGACGCGCTCGGCAAAGGCGCGATCTTCTGGCTGCCGGCGGGAATTTTCATCGTGGAGTTTTTCTTCGTGCGCTGGTTGGAGAAACAAACTCCCCTCACCCGTCCTGCGGACACCCTCTCCCCATCCGATGGGGAGAGAGCCGGGGTGAGGGGCGCGTCGCATCATCCAGAACCCGCCGCATTCCAACAACCGGTCAGTCCGAAAGCCTTTCTCAAAATGGCGTGGCTCGCGAATCCATTTGCCTACATCGCCATCAACACCCTGCTCGCCGTCATGCCGGGCGTGGCGCAAAAGCTCGGTCTCTCACCGACTAAGGTCGGCTTGTTCTGCTCTGTGTGGTTCTTCGGACGCTTCGCCGCGTTCGCGCTGCTCTGGAAATGGCGCGGCTGGCATTATCGCTTCCGCTGGATGCTCGGCGCGTTCCTGTTGCTCATCGGCAGTTTCGCCGCCGTGCTGCTGGCGCACGAACTCTGGATCGTCGTCCTCGCGCAGGTTTTTCTCGGTCTCGCGGTCGGCCTGCTTTACTACTCGTCACTGTTCTACTCTATGGACGTGGGCGAGACGAAAGGCGAGCACGGCGGTTTGCACGAGGCGTTCATCGGCGTGGGAATTTTTCTCGGCCCGGCCACCGGCGCGACGGCGTTGCAGTTCGCCGCGCACAATCCCAACGCCGGCACGTGGGCGGTCAGTACTCTGCTGACTGCGGGCGTCGGCGGGCTGCTTTGGTTGCGCGCGCGGGGGAAACGAACGAAGCATTGCGCGACGGAGTGAGAGCATCCGTTGCTTTGCGTGTCAAAACATTCAACATTCAACGCCCAATCTCGAAGGGATTGTGAAGTCGGTCGTCCTTCGACGTGCGGCGTTGAATGTTGAATGTTCCCCAGAGCCTTCAGCCAGCCGAACTAATCGTTTTCGCGTTCCTCTTCCCACTCGGGATAAACCTCGGGCTTGAGCTGTCCGCGCCGGATCAACTCCTGCAAATCGCGGATGATCGTGCGCCGCGCCACGTTGAACTCGCGCGCCAACGCCGAGATGTTCGGTCGCTCCTTCGATTTGCCAACCAGTTCGAGGATGCGGTTCTGCCGGCTCAACCGGTCCGTTGAACGGCTCAACAATTCCTGCGCATCGAGACGTCGCGAACGCTCCAGCGCCTCGAATTGACGGACGATTTCGGTATCGCCGCACTCCTTCAGCGCGGTGGCGATAGTGCGTTTCAATTCACGCACATCCACCGGTTTGGGCAGGCAGTAATGCGCGCGGCGCGGCCCTTGCAGCGCGGCCATCTGCTGCCGCACTTCCAGCGCGCCGGACACGACGATGATGGGCACGTGTGGCAGCAACTCCTTGAACTCGGGCAAAAAATCCAGACCGAGTTCGCCTTTGTCGAGCACGTGATCGAGGATCAAAGCCTGCGGCGCGCACGTCGGAATTTTTTTCAACGCCTCACTGCCGCTCTTCACGCGGACGAGCGAATAGTCCGCCAGCGTGTCTTCGTAAATTTCGTACTGCAAGTCGTCGTCCTCGACGATCAGAAGAGTGGGTTTGCTCATGGAGTTTTCGTTTGAAGTTCGGCCTCACGTTTCAAATCGGCAGTTGCATCCGCCTTGATCGGCAAAATCAAAGTGAACGAGCTCCCCTTGCCCACCTCGGACTGGACCGCCAGGCCCGCGCCCATCTTCTTCGCCAGTTCATATGCCATTGAGAGGCCGAGTCCCGTGCCGCGTCGAGTGGACAGCGCTTTCGTAGTGAAGAACGGTTCGAAGATGCGCGGCAAAATTTCCGACGCAATGCCGCTGCCGGAATCGCGGACGGAAATCAGCGCAAAACTTTTTGCGCTCGCCGGCGACAGCGTGATGCCGGGCGGCAGCTTCTCGGTCATTTGCGTCACCAAGGCGATGTGCTTGTCATTGGCCATTGATTCAGCGGCGTTGAAAATGAAGTTGAGCAGGATTTGTTGCACCAAGTCTTTCGCGACGGAAATCTCAGGCAGATTTTCCGCGCGTTCAAAACTCACTTCGACTTCGCGCAGGAAACGATCCCCGAGCAACCGCCTCGTTTCTTCCACGATGGCATTCAAGTCGCACGGCGCGGGCGGCTGGCCGGTGCTGCGGCTGAAGCCAAGCATCGCTTCGACGACTTCCGCGCCTTGCTGCACCACGGTCTTGATGCGGTCGAGGCGCGTGCGGATTTTTTCCGCGTTGCCGGGGTTGTCCTCGATGATCTGCGCCGAGCCTTTGATGATGGAGAGGATGTTGTTGAAATCATGCGCGATGCCGGCGGCGAGCGTGCCGAGCGCGTTCATCTTCTGGCTGTGGAGCAGTTCGCGATTGGCGAGTTCG
>SCTL01000348.1 GCA_004297495.1 Verrucomicrobiota bacterium | reverse complement strand
AACGCTCGGCCAGCATCATGTCGGTGAGCAGTTTCTCGTTGATGAACTTCTTGGGCGTCTCGGGCATCTTCGTGTAGAAATTCCAGGTGCGCTGATAGCGTTTCAGCGTGCGGTCGTCCTTCTTCAACATAGCGAGCGCGCCGTGATCACCGCAGGCATCCACGCATTCGGCGCAGCCTTTGCACTTGGTCGGGTCAATGAAGATGCCGAAGTAACCTGGTTCGTCGCCCTTCTTCTCATAGACGTTCCAAAACTTGGTCGTCTTGCCGAACTGCTTGCGATAATGCTCGCGCTCGGCTTCGTCGGGGATTAGGGCAAGCTCCGCTTCGAGCTTCGACTTGGGGACGACCTTGCCGAGGATGGCGGTGTCCGGGCACTCGATGACGCAGGCCATGCACGCGACACAATTCTCGCTGTTGAGCAGCGGAATCTCCGGCGCGATGTAGGAAAAGTCGCGCAAGATACCCGTGCCAGCGGGGATGAACGAGCGCAACGTGGAATTGTCCGCGGGCAATTCCAGTTCGGCGCTGCCGTCGTTGTACGCGCCGACGATGCGGCTGTTGAAATCCGCGACGTTGAGGACGTCGTCGGTGATGGGGACTTGGTTGATGCGATTGGGCGCGGCGACGGGGGCGGTGAGGGTTTCAGACATAAATTTGGGATTGGTTAAATGGTTAAGGCGTTAAATGGGTGAATCGTGGCGTGAACCGGGCGTGTCTTGGACTGCGGGGGCAAGCGAAGCGCGACCCCGCTTTTCGAGCGAGCGATGGTTTCCGCCAATTCGTGTAATCTTCCTGCGTGCGAAAGCGCTGTCGCCGCTGCGCTCTGCCAGCGCAGTCCAAAATGAATCCCGAAAGGATTCAATGTGAATAGCCGTGGGTGCAAACCCACGGAACACGTCCCGAAATTGTTTGCCGACCCTGAAAGGGTCGAACAAATCGTTGCGCGATGGATGGTGCGACCCCTCCAGGGTCGTGGCTTCATTGCGGGATTTACCGTGGGTTGACACCCACGGCTATTCACATCCTGCCCCTTCGGGGCTGCGAATTGCTTTATTTCTGAACGCATCACCGTGTTACTTCGCAAACACTACTTCCTCCTGCGCCTTGGGCTTGGTCGTGGCCGGAGCGGAGATGATGTCCCACGGGATTTCCATCACGCTCTTCAAGCCTTCGCGCACGCATTTGAGATTTTCCTGCACGACGTGTTCGCCGCGTTTGCCGAAATACTTGCGGATGTATTTCTCGACCGACTCCAGCACATGTTCATCGCTCATGCCAGAACGCGAGGCAAACGGCGTCACCCGGATGAAGATGCCGACGAGGCAGACGCCTTGCATGCGTTGCTGGAGGTCGGGGTCGGTCGCGATCTCTTTCGCGATCTTCACGGTGTCGAGATAGAACACCTTGAGCCGTTTGTTGCGGATAAGTTTCTGGCCGTAAGCGGGGATGTGATCCCAGACGCGTTGCGGGTCGGTCTCCGGGCTTTGGATGAACACGCTGCCTTCGTCGGCGATGCCATCGAGCGGATTGCCGAGGTTGAAGGCGTTCACGTCGTTGAGCGGGATGAATTCGACGTGCGCCAGTTCGCTGTGCGTGCGGATGTGTTTCTCCGCGACGGTCAGGTAATAGGTCGTGGGCAAACCCTTTTTCTCCGAGCCGTATTTCGGATACGCCTGCACGTAGATGTTGAACAACTCGCCGACGAACGACGCGATGAGTTTGTTGGTCGTCACCGAGCCGAACCCGCCGACGGAATGGCCGCGCATCGAGAACGCGCCCTGCGGACGCAGGTCCGGGTCTTCGCCATCGGACAACGCAAGCGCGTGTTTGATGCCGATGACGGTGTATTCGCGTGGCTGGTCGGCGAACATGTTTTTGACGATGGAAATGAAGTGGCCGCCGCGCACGTCGCGCGAACCGAGTCCGGCGGAGCACGCGTAAATCTTCGGGATGCTCGTGATCTTCGGGTATTTGAATTCGCCGTTCGAGCCGAAGCTCAAGCCGGTGAGCGCGTCGGCGAAGCTGGCTTTGATGCCTTGCACGAGCGGATTGGATTGCGCGAGCGGATTGTCCATGCGTTCGAGCACGGTGAGCGCGCGGACGTTCTTGAGCGCATCCACCAGTTGCGTAGCCGGGAACGGCGCGAAGCACGTGACGTGAACGACACCGACCTTGAGGTCCATTTCCTCGCGCATGTAATCGGCGGCGGCCTGCGCGGTTTCCATCATGCCACCCATGCCGACGAGCGCGTATTCCGCGTCGTCCATGCGATACGTGTCCACCATGCGATAGCGGCGACCGGTCTTGGCGTAATACAAATCCATCGCCTCCTGCACGGCGGCGGGGACTTTGTCGTAGAAATGGCGCTGGGCGATCTTGCCCTTCATGTAGGAATCCTGGTTCTGCACCACGCCGGTCATGATGGGATTGCGCGGGTCGAACAAGATGCGCAGCTTTTGATTCGGGTCACCCATGTATTCCTTCATGAACTCCGTCTCGGGCAGCTTGATGTTCTCAATCGTGTGCGTGGTGAGAAAACCGTCCTGCACATTCATGAACGGCGTCTCCACCGCCTCCGCCGCGCGTCGCGCTATGAGCGCGAGATCGCAAGCCTCCTGCGCGTTGCGCCCGAACAGAATTCCCCAACCGCAATCCGAACAACTCATCACGTCGTCGTGGCCGCAATGAACATTGAGCGAATGCGAGGTCAGCGCCCGTGCGCCGATATGAAATACGATGGGGAGTCGCTTGCCGGAAATCGTATAGAGCACCTCCTTCATCAACACGAGACCTTGACCGGAGGTGAAGTTCGTCACACGTCCGCCCGCGAGCGCAAAGCCTTCGCAAGTCGTCGCGGCGGAGTGCTCGGATTCAGGCTGGACGAAGGTGATCGTGTCACCCCAGAGATTTTTCTTCCCGTTGGAGACTTCGGTTTCGTAGCCCGTGCCCATCGTCGTGGACGAAGTGATGGGATAGGCGCATGCGCCGTGGGTGATGTTGGTTTCGACCCACACGACGCCGCCGGCGCCGTCAGAAGTCGCGGGGATTCCGGGGTAGGGATATCGGTTCGCTTCGTTGCTCATAAATTTTGTTTGAGCGAACGAGACGCCACAGGCACGCCGGCCCCCTTTTTCCCTTGGTCGGCGCGGTGGTCGCCGCGCCCGCCGTAATAATAGTGCTGGGTTTTTAACCTAGTGACCCGATTGAAACGAAGCAAGGGATTAAATTGCCGGAACGAAACTTTTATCGCTCGCAAAGTTTTGCGGCACGGACCTAGCTTTTCTGAAAGCGAAAATGAACATGTGGACGCAACCGCAACTGGCACAGGACGCCGCCGAATGGCTGGGCGACGCGCACCCGCTCGTCGAGCAGCTTGGCTCGGCGGACGGCTTGGTGTCCTTGCACGCGTTTGCTGATTCGCTCGCGGCGCGTCCAGTCAACAGCCTCCCCGCGTTGCGCGATTTTTTACGCTGCTATCAGCAACAAATTCTTCTGCCGCACGAACTGCCGGCCATTCGCGACGCCTACACGCACGCGGCGCATAATTTTGCGCGCGAACTCGTGGCGCTCGATCAACAGCTTTCCAACGAACCCAAACTTCGTGACTTTGCCGCCGCGAG
The DNA here is from genome assembly GCA_004297495.1 of Verrucomicrobiota bacterium. Taxonomy (GTDB): domain Bacteria; phylum Verrucomicrobiota; class Verrucomicrobiia; order Limisphaerales; family JADLHS01; genus SCTL01. The sequence goes on along the minus strand of SCTL01000348.1, from coordinate 6,419 downwards.
CCGGCGTGTCGGTCAGGCGCAGCTTCAACGACTGCGCCCGTTGCGCGACGAGCGGACCGTTCAACGCTATCTCCACGCGGTGGAATCGGGACAAGCTCACGGCTGGCACACGCTGGTTTACGGATTGACGCTGGTGGTTTACTCGCTGCCGTTGCGACAGGGCCTGCTCGGCTACGCGCAACAAACCACGCGCGGTTTCATCCACACCGCCGCCCGCTCGCTCAATGCGACCGAAGCCGAGTGCCGCGAAATGTTCGACGAACTTTGCGCGCCGCTGCCCGTGGCCGTCGAATCGTTAATCGTGAAGGCCGTCGCCGCCTGACATTGGTAGGGACGCATTCCACCGCGTCCCTACCATTTCAGTTTGGAAAATCTTCTCGCCTTCACGCCGCGCCTTCTCCAGAACTACGGCGTCCATGAACCAGCACTTCAACCTCGCGGACTGGATCGTCATCTTCGCCTACCTCGGCGGCATCATTGCCTTGGGGATGTGGTTCGGCAAAGACCAGCACAACGTGCGCGATTATTTCCTCGGCAGCAAAAACACGCCGTGGTGGGGTATCGGTCTGTCCATCGTCGCTGCGGAAACGAGCGCGCTCACGATCATCGGCGTGCCGGGACTGGCCTTCGGCGGGAACATCGCGTTGCTGCAAATGATCATCGGCTACGTCATCGCGCGCATCATCCTCGCCGTCGTGATGGTGCCGCACTACCTCAAGGGTGAAATCTATTCACCGTATCAACTGCTCGCCGACAAGTTCGGCCCCGGCGCGCGTCAAACTGCCGGCGGATTTTTTCTCCTCAGCGAAACGCTCGCCGCTGGCGTGCGCGTCTATGTCGTCTGTATCCCGATTCAACTCGCACTTGGCATCAGCGTGCTGCCGGCCATTGTTTTGTTCGTCTTGTTGTCGCTGATTTATTCTTACATCGGCGGAGTGAAGGCCGTCATCTGGACGGACGCGGTGCAGTTCGGCCTGTTTCTCGCGGGCGGACTGTTCACTTTGTTTTACATTCCCAGCCTGACCGACGGCGGTTGGACGGCGGTCATGAACAAAGCGGCGGAGGCGGGCAAACTTCACTGGCTCAACACCGCGTTCAGCCTCGGCGCGCCGATCAACATCTGGATGGGAGTCCTCGGCGGCACGGTGCTGGTGATGAGTTCGCACGGCGCGGAACAACTCATCGTGCAACGCGTGCTCGCCTGTAAAAATGTCGCCGACGGCCGCAAGGCGCTCGTCCTCAGCGCGGTCTTGATCTTCCCGCTGTTCCTCGTGTTCCTGCTGGTGGGCGCGATGCTATGGGTCTTTTACCAAAGTCACGCGATCGCCATTCCCATCCCGGAGCACACGGACATGAAGAAGGACGACTTCGTGTATCCGATTTTCATGCTGTCGGAAGTGCCGCACGTGCTGCGCGGCTTTTTGATCGTAGCGATTCTTTCGGCGGCGATGTCGTCGGTGAGTTCCGCGCTCACGTCGCTGGCATCCGTCTCGACGATGGATTTTGCGCGGAAGCTGCTTGGCGAACGGAGCGAGGAATACCATCTGCGCTTCAGCAAGCTCTCAATGGTCTTTTGGGGCGTGGCGTTGGCGGGCGTGGCGCTGTTGAGCAGCAAGGTCAGGTCGGTGTATGACACGGCCTTTTCCTTGCGCGGGCTGACGAGCGGGGCGTTGCTCGGCGGCGTGCTGCTGGCCGTGTTCATGCGGCGCGGGCGTTCGCTGCCAGTCGTCGTCGGCATGATGGCCGCGCTGATTGTGATGACGGGGATCGAAGTTTTTCCCAAGTGGAGCGTGACCCAAGGGACTTGGTTCAAAGTCGTCGGCACGCAAATCATCTGGCCGTGGTACACGCTCATCGGGGTGACCGTGATGCTGACGGTGACTTGGTTGACGCGGGCGCTAATCGGAGACAAGGGTTCAGAGTCACAATCACAAGGATGAATCAGCACGAGCACTTCGACGCCCTGCTCCGCAGCGAGTCGCCCTTCCTCGCGCTCGCGCCGATGCAGGACGTGACCGACGCCGCGTTCTGGAAACTCATGCACCGCTACGGTGGCGCGGACGTTTACTGGACGGAATATTTTCGCGTTCACGCCGTCTCGCGACCGGAGAAATGGATTCTCGAATCCATCGAACAAAACTCCACGGGCCGGCCCGTCATCGCACAGATGATCGGCAACGATATTCCGTCGCTCGTCCGCACGGCGAAGGAGCTGCAACAACTTCCCGTCGCGGCAATTGATCTGAATCTCGGCTGTCCCGCGCCCATCGTTTACAAAAAGTGCGCCGGCGGAGGCTTGTTGCGCGAGCCGCAGCGGATTGATTCCATCCTCGGCGCGCTGCGGGACGCTGTGAGCCTCAAGTTCACGGTCAAGACGCGTGTGGGTTTCGCTTCACCCGCGGAGTTCGACGCGCTGCTGCCCATTTTCGCGAAGCACTCGATTGATCTGCTCACCGTTCACGCGCGCACGGTGTCGCAGATGTATCGCCTGCCGGTGCATTACGATTTGATTCGTCAGGCTGCCGAGACGATGAAGTGCCCAGTCTGCGCGAACGGCCACGTGTATTCCGCCGATCAAGCGCTCGACGTGCTGGCACAGACGAAAGCGCGCGGACTGATGATCGGTCGCGGCGTGATTCGCAGTCCGTGGCTCTTCAATCAAATCCGCCAGCGTCTGCGCGGCGAAGCCGTCACGTTTCCGACCGGACGCGAAGTGATCGCGTATATCGAAGCGCTCTGGGAATCACAGGCCACGTTCGACGCGCCGGAAAAAATACAGTGCGAGCGCATGAAGAAATTCATGAACTACCTTGGCGAAGGCGTGGCCGCACCGTTTCTCCACCAGATTCGCCGCTCCCAATCGCGCGCTGAGTTTTTCCAGATCTGCCGGGCTTTCTTGGACCACGACCAGCCGATGAAATTGGAGTCGCCAGCCAATACCCCCGGCGAGTAAGCCGCCAAACTTCACCCGTTCCGCTTCGCGATCTTGTCGGGATTACGCGCGCGGCTTACCGCCGTGTCGTAGGTGATGAGCGCCTTCGAGTAGAGGTCCAGCAGGCAATTATCCATCAGCACCATGCCCTCCTTGCGGCCCATCTGCAAAATGTTCTCCAACTGGTGCAGTTGATTTTCGCGGACGATGTTTCGCACCGCGCCGGTGGCGATGACGAGTTCATACGCGAGCACGCGGCGGTTGCGGTCCACGGCGGCCAGCAACTCCTGCGCGATGATGCCTTGCAGCGAATTCGCCAGTTGCAAGACCACCTGCCGCTGCGTGCTGCCCTCAAAAACTCCGACGATGCGCTCGACGGCCTGCGCCACGCTGGGCGAGTGCATCGTGGCGAACACGAGATGGCCGGTTTCCGCCGCGGTGAGCGCGGTGGCGATGGTCTCAGGATCGCGCAATTCGCCGATCACGATCACGTCCGGGTCCTGTCGCAACACGTGAATCAGCGCGCGATGAAATGAGCGCACGTCGGTCATCACTTCCTGTTGCACGACGATGGCGCAACGGTTGTCATGCACGAACTCGATCGGGTCTTCGATGGTGACGATTTTGCAGCGGCGCTCCTGATTGATGAGGTTGACCATGTAATTCATGGTCGTGGTCTTGCCCGCGCCGGTCGGACCAGTGATGAGCACGAGTCCGTTCGGCTTGCGCGCCAGCTCGTCAATCTGCGCGGGCAGGCCCAGTTGTTCACGTCCGGGAATTTCGTGTCCGCAAAAGCGCAGGCTCAGTTCAGCCGTGGCATTGCGGCGATAGAACGTCACGCGCATCCGGCCCGCTTTCGGATGCAGAAACGAGATGCACAGCTCCCAATCCTGCTCGAATTTTTTCCGTTGCAGGTCATTGAGCAAACTGTCGGTGATCGTAGCGAGGTTCTTTTCCGTGAGCACGTCGCCGTCGGCGAGAATGATTTCGCCGTTGACGCGAAACGCGGGCGGCACGCCGACGACGAGATGCAGATCGGACGCCTCGTATTCGACGGCGGTATCGAGAAGTGGATCGAGCGCGCCGGTGTTCATCGGCGGAGAATTTGCCGGAACCAGCCCCGACAGCGCGACCATAAACCGGTGTCCGCCACGCGCGCGAGCGCCAGCCGCGCCGCCGAGCAATCGGGATTCAACTGCCTGGCCTCGCGAAATGAACGCTCCGCCGGCCCGGCCAGTCCGAGCGCGAGTTGGCAATTGCCCAGTTCCAGCCAGAGCAGGAAATGCGTGGTGTTTCGTTCGAGCGCGAGTTGCAGCAGCTTGATGGCGGCGGTGATTTGCTTGTAATAATGGCGGATGCGCGCCGCGAGCCACGGCACGGTCCAGTCGGCCGGCGCGAGCAGGAGCGCTTTCTCGAAGCAATAATCCGCGCGGGCTTCTTCACGCGCGAGCAACACGTCGCCGCGCGCGAGCCAGACGTAGGGCGTGTCGCCGCGCTCCTCGATGGAGGCGTCGGAAAGCGCGATGGCTTCCTCAAGATTGCCGCTGCGCCCGTGCGCGACGGCTTTGGCGGCGAGCAGTTCGGGCTCGCGCGGAAAACGCTCGAGCGCCTTGTCGGCCCAGAGCGCGGCTTCGCGGAATTCGCCGAGTTCGATCAGCGCGCGGACCTGTCCGGTCCACGCGGCGACGTTCTGGGGATTGAACTCCAGCACCTTGGCGAACCAGCGGAGGGATTTTTCAAATTCAGCGGACTCGAAGGCCGTGCGCGCGCCGGCGAGGAAGTGCGCTTCGTCGCGGGCGGGAGCGCCGGCGTGGGTTTCGCCGTGCTGCTCGCCATCGAATTCCAGATTTCCAAACCGGCTCATGTTCTGTGGGGGCGTGTGATTTCCGCCAGTATGCAACACCGCGCCGTCAAACCAACTTCTTTCCGCACCGCCACTGGCGCGCGGTCGTCCCGACCGCAGCAGGAACGAATACACACCAAGCTTTCGAGTCATTCGAGCGCATCGCTGACATCTCGGGCTGCTGCGGCCGTGACGGCCGCGCGCCGGTCGCATCACATCCGCGCCACGCTGGCGTTGCGCGCCCGCCCGTCCGCCCAACCGCGCAGGCGGGCGATCTGTTCGTCCATCGTCTTGGCGAGCGGCACGGTTTGCCGCAGGGCTTCCGAAACGTGCGCCGTGCCAAGTTCGGCGCGCGCATAGTAAGCTTCGTAGAGTCCGCTGATGACCGCCTCTTCGATTTCCGCGCCGCTGAAATCCTGGCTCTGCCCGGCTAGCTTGGCGACATCGAAGTTTTCCGGCGCGCGCCCGCGCCGCGCGAGGTGAATGCGAAAAATTTCCGCGCGCTCGGATTCCGACGGCAGGTCCACGAAGAAGATTTCGTCGAGCCGTCCTTTGCGCAGAAGTTCGGGCGGCAGTTGCGAGATGTCATTGGCCGTGGCGACCACGAAGACGGGCGCAGTCTTCTCCGAGAGCCACGTGAGAAACGTGCCGAACACGCGCGCCGTCGTGCCGCCGTCCGTCAGGCCCGAGCCTTGCGAGCCGGCGAAGGCCTTGTCTATTTCGTCCACCCACAAGATCGCCGGCGCGACGGATTCCGCGACCGAGATGGCCTTGCGCACATTTTCCTCCGACGAACCGACGAGGCTGCCGAACATCCGTCCCATGTCGAAGCGCAGGAGCGGCATTTGCCATAAACTCGACACGGCTTTCGCGCACAGACTTTTTCCGCAACCCTGCACGCCGAGCAGGAGAATGCCTTTGGGCGGCGGCAGACCGAACGAGCGCGCCTCGTCGGTCAACGCCATGGAGCGTTTCTGCAACCAGTCTTTCAACACCGCGAGACCTCCGACGCGCTGAAAAGTTTCCTGCGTAGCGCAATATTCGAGCAATCCGTTCTTGCGGATGATCTGTTGTTTCTCGGCGAACACCGCGCCGATGTCGTCCGCCGCCAGCCGCTCGTCCTGCACGATGATCCGGGCGAAAACATTTTCCGCCTCCGCCAGCGTCAGCCCGAGCGCGGCCTGCAACAACCGTTCGCGGCCCGCGTCATCCAGTTCGATCTTCACCTGCGGAAATTTCTTCACGTCCTCGATGATCCGGTCGAGCAACGCGGAGAGTTCGTCGCGCGTGGGCAGCGGATGATTGAGCACGGTGATTTCTTTTTCCAACTCGGTGGGAATCTCCTGGACCGGCGAGATGAGGATGATCGTCTTCTGGCTGTGCTTGAGGTGAAGCGCGATTTCCTTCAGCCGGCGGACGACGGCGAAATTATGTTTCGTCAGGAACGGATGAAAATCCTTGAACACAAAGAGCGCCGGCTCGACCTGATCAATCACCTGGTCCAGCGCCAGCAACGGCTCCCGGGTGGGCGCGTTGCGGTGTTTCTGCGACTGAATGGACGTGCCAGCGGGCACAAGGCCGGTGGTGGCGCTCACAAGATCTAAAAGAATTAGACGCTGCACGAGAGGAAATTTTAAGTATTCC
>SCTL01000347.1 GCA_004297495.1 Verrucomicrobiota bacterium | reverse complement strand
CCCACGCCCTTGGCCGCGCCGCGCGTAATCTGTTCGTGGCGCAGCACGCCGAGGCAAAACGCGTTCACGAGCGGATTGCCTTGATACGTCTTGTCGAAATAAACCTCGCCCGCGACGGTCGGGATGCCGAAGCAATTCCCGTAATGCGCGATGCCGCTGACGACACCGGCGAAGAGTCGGCGGTTGTTTTTCAATGCGGCTTCGTCCGCATCATTCCGGGGAGCACACGCGCCCTCGCGTGTGGCCGACGACGCCCCGTCGTCGGCACAACGCGCGCCACCGCGCGTTGTGTCCTCGCGCGGTGGCGCGCTCGGAGCGGTTGACGGGGCGTCAACCGCCACAGCCGGGGCGGCTGTGCTCCCCGCGCAGGAAGCTGCGCTCTCCGAATAATTTCCGTCACTCGTGATCGGTCCGAATCTCAGCGAGTTCACCGCGCAAACCGGCCGCGCGCCCATCGTGAAGATGTCGCGCACGATGCCGCCGACGCCGGTGGTCGCGCCTTGAAACGGTTCGACCGCGCTCGGATGGTTGTGCGACTCGATCTTGAACGCGATGGCGATGCCGTCGCCGATGTCAATGATGCCGGCGTTTTCCTCGCCCGCGCCGACGAGGATCTTCGGCGACTTGGTGGGGAAGGTCTTGAGCAGCGGCTTGGTGTTTTTGTAGCTGCAATGCTCGCTCCACATCACGGAAAAGATGCCGAGCTCGGTGTAGCTCGGCGTGCGGCCGAGGATTTCCACGGCGTGGGCGTATTCTTCCGGCGTGAGGTTGTGTTTGGCAACCAACTCTGGGGTGATGGCGGGTTCGGTCATGGAAAATAAATTATCGTGGGTCGTCTTGCGGCTGTAATGGAGATTGTTTCCATTGCCAAAATTTCAACAAATCGTTTTCACAGACATCAAACTTCTCATTGTAACAATGGCCATGAGGCCCAAGCGCTTGAGGTGTTTCAACTAATTTCAATCCGTTGTTCTGCAAAACTGTGCTGAAAGTTTCAAGAGAGCCATAGGCGTAAATCACATCGTGATTGTCATAAACCAAAGTTGACGAACTCTCTGGTGAATGAATCCAAATGTGATGCCTACCATCGTTTTCAAAAAAATTCTCAAACTTTTCAAAGAAGACTTGGAGTTCAGCGCGCGAAACTTCTTTGCTTTGATAACGCGCCGCTTGGTTCTCTGCCTTTCGCGATACAACCAGAACGTAAAGAATGAAAAATGGTTCTGGCAATGTTGCCGCCAAAGACAAAATCAAATCCACATAGCCAGCCGAAGTTGTTATGCAAATCTTTTGACCGCCAGATGACATTTTCTCAAAGCTGAATTCATTCGGATATGCGTGACGAACCCATTCTTTGTCTTGAATGGTTTGCAGCTTGTGTGGCTGTTTCGTCACGGTTTGCATTGTCGGATTACGCCGCAGCGGCGACGGTTTTGTTTTTGAGCACGGCGAAGATGCTTTCGAAAATCCATTTGCCGTCGTCGCTGCCGAGCAGCGGTTCGCAGGCGCGTTCGGGATGCGGCATCAGGCCGGCCACGTTGCGCTTTTCATTGCAGATGCCAGCGATGTTTTGCAGCGCGCCGTTGGGATTCGCGGTGTCGGTCAGGTTTCCGTTCGCGTCGCAGTATTGCCAGAGGATTTGATTATTGGCCTTGAGCTTCGCGAGCGTTTCTTCGTCGGCAAAATAGCAGCCTTCACCGTGGGCGATGGGCACGCGGAGAATCTTTCCCGCCGGAATCTGGCTGGTGAACGGCGAGTCGGGCGTGGCGGTCTTGAGGAAAATGTTTTCGCAGTGAAATTGCAGATCGCGATTGCGGATGAGCGCGCCGGGCAGCAGGCCGGCTTCGGTGAGGACTTGAAAGCCGTTGCAGATGCCGAGGACGAGGCCGCCGTTGTCGGCGAATTGTTTCACGGCCTGCATCACGGGGCTGAATCGCGCGATCGCGCCGCAGCGCAGATAATCGCCGTAGCTGAAACCGCCGGGCACGATGACGCAGTCGGTGTCGCCGAGCGAGGCGTCCTTGTGCCAGACGAGCCGCGCCGAATGGCCGAGCAGGCGGACGGCGTGGACGGCGTCCTGGTCGCAGTTGCTGGCGGGGAATTGGAGAACGGAGAAATTCATACGAGGGTGGAGGATGGAGGATGGAAGATGGCGGAAAACTTCGGGCAGCGAAGGCCATCCTCCATTTTCCATCCTCTATCCTCGCGGTTCATTCAATTTCCAATTTGTAATCTTCAATGATCGGGTTGCTAAGCAGCTTGTGCGCGGCATCATTGATGGCTGCGTGCGCCGCCGCTTTGTCCGTGCCGGGCGCGAGGTCAATCTCGATGTATTTGCCGATGTGGACGCCGGTGACGCCGGTGTAGCCCATGTGTTCGAGGGCGGTCTGGACGGTTTTGCCCTGCGGGTCGAGCACGGCTTTCTTTGGAGTAATGATGATCTTTGCTTTCATTCTAAACGGGGTGTCGCACCACGAAAAATCTGCCAACATGGTGCGTCAGCCGGCGCAGTGAGGCGAGATATTTTTGAACCGC
>SCTL01000346.1 GCA_004297495.1 Verrucomicrobiota bacterium | reverse complement strand
CCTCGTCCGGCTTCACGGTCACGCGGAACTCGATGGTCTGAGCGTCGGTCTTCTTGAAGTCGTCTGACTGGGTCGTGAGCTTCCAGTTGTTCCACCGGTAGAGGTGTTCGACCACGCGGAAATCCGCCGCCTCCTTCTTGCGATTGCGCAGCTTGATCTCGAACGTCTCATCAATCCATTTATCCGAACGGTCGGTGCGGAAATCCGTCTGCTTGCGTTCGCCGACGAGATCGAAGGCGTTGCCGGTCGTCACGCGGATGGTTTCGTTGCGCGGGGTGTGATCAATCTCGTTCTCGCCGGTGAATTCCAACTGGCCGTCGTCGTTGCGGCGATAAAACCGCAGCTTGCCTTTGGGCAGCGCGATGCCGAGATGGTTCGTCTCCGCGTTCACGAACTCGCGCATCACCCAGACCTTCTTGTTGCATTGCGTGCCGTAGTTGCGGTCGTTATTCAGCCCGCCGTAAAATCCGTAGCCGTAACCTTGCGCGCCGTCATAAACGAAAATCGTCTGGGCTTTCACGCCCTCGGCGCGGACGAACTCGACCTGCTTCGTCTCGCGATCGCGCAACGTCGTCGCTCGCGCCAGCGTGTATAGATGGAATTCGTCGAAGGATTTTTCCGAGACGACGGCTTCGGATGCGTCGGCAAGCATTGCCCGACGCACGGCTCCCAGCGCCGCTGGCCGGTTCTGCGGCTGAAGCTTGTTCACGTCGCCCGCCATCAATTTGATCTTCGCGTTCTCAAAAACTCTCCCGCTCTGATTGTTCATCGTGATCCAGCCGATGATGTCCACGGCGTCGCCTTTTTCCGGCGCGACGAGATTGTAGTCCGCCTCCCAACTGAAACCGCCCGTCACGTAGCTGACCTCGGCGTCGAACTGGCCGGGCTTGTCGGCGCGCAAGAGCCAGTGGAGCGTGGGCTTGAGCACAGTGTCATCGCCGAGGCTCGGAAACAACGGTTGCCCCGGCAGACTGAAACGCACTTTGCCGTCCACTTCGATGATTGGTTGTTCGCCACCGCCGCCGCCGGGTACGTAACCGCTCCGGATGATTTTGCCGGGAATCAACTCGCGGATTTGCGTGTTGTCTTTCATTCGCGTGTCGAGAAAGTCAATCGTCTTGCCCTCGAATAGCGAAAGCAGGAGCGGCTCCGACACGGGATCATTGCGATAATTTTGTTCGAGAATCTGGAGCGAACGTTTGCCCGCCGGATCGCGCAGGATGACGGAGTCCGGTTCGAGGTGCGCCGTGGCACCGGTGAAACGGACTTCATTGACTCCGGATTTCAAGTCCAGCCCCACTGAATCGCGCACGACGGCGAAGTTCTGGTTGTAAATGGTGAGCGAAGGATCAGCAGTCAAAGCAGCGAGCGCGCTCAGGTGGATGACAGCGACAACGGAGTAAATCTTCTTCATGGCGAGTTCCTTTGATTCGGTTTGGCGATCAGTGGCGGCACATTCGGTTGGACGAAACAACCGGAAAAATACTCCCCGCCATCGGGTTGACGAGGGTTTTCGGACGGAAGATTTCCGGCGTTCAACGCGCG
>SCTL01000345.1 GCA_004297495.1 Verrucomicrobiota bacterium | reverse complement strand
GGGCGCTGTTCACGCCGCTGGCACCGTCCGAGAGCGTCTCGTGGATGTCCCTGGCGCGCGTGCCGGTGACGTTGAGCGACGCCACCTCGTAAGTGGGATGCGCGCCGAAGTACGCCTGGAGGCTCTTCAACAGTTCCATGCGCTGACTGATTGTGCCGGGAACTTCCAGCGAACCGTTGATGAACCCGGCCGCGTTCCACGCCTGCGAGTAACGCGCGCCCAGATGGTTCTTCAACACGTCGCGGGCGGCGACGATGTACTTGATCGCCTCCGCATCCGCGCTGGCTTGCGCGTCGGTCGCGGCGGGTTTGGCGGCTTTGGCAGCCTGGTATTCGCCCTCGGCGGTGCGGGCGGACGCCAGGTCGGCCCGCGTGACGGATTCCGTGTTGTGCATGATGCCGATGTCGGACTCGTGCAGGTGCAGGCCATCGGCGGCCTTTTCACATGCGGAGAAGAGATCTCGTGGAGACCTCGGTGTTGCATTTTTCATCGTTTGTTCTTTCTATGTTGGAGAGTAAGCGATGAGACGGGCGAAGCGGCTGGTGCACGTTGAATAAGCGATTATCAACCCAGTCGCGAACGACCGCGATCCCATCGCTTACTCAATTGTGCAGTTGGCAAGTTCGCAAACACTGTGCCAACCAGAAAGCCTCCGCGCGCGTGCTTGTGATGACGATGTTGTTGTCCATTCCATTTCCTCCGCGATTGAAAACAGGACAAGACAAAAACAATCCCACACGACGCACAACCGCGGAAGATTATCTCGCGACGACACCGCTTATCCCGCGACGACGTCCCTTATCTCCGGGCGACACACGGCGCCGTTGACTGCGGTGGCGAGGAATTGCGAAGGCGTGAGGTTGTACTCCAATTTGAATTGCCGGCAGAAATGCGACGCCTGTTTGAAACCCAGTTCCATCGCCGCGCACTTGACTGATCTGAGCGTGATCAATTTCTCCTTCGCCGCGACGATCCGTTGTTTGTCCAGCCACTTGCGCGGCGTGAGACCGAACTGCCGCTTCACGTCGCGCTCCAGTTGGCGCAGGGAAACGGCGCGCAGGGCGGCGAGTTTGGCGGGTGCGTATTCCGCCAGCACCGCCAGCCGCTCCCATTCCTGTTGAGTGATGGGCAACCTTGCCATGGATAAAGCCTCCGCCAAGGCACACCAATGCCTTGAAAAACTTCTCTGTGGTACAACCTGGGCGCAAAATTAGTAGCAGGGAGAATTCGCGCCGCAAGAAAAATCAACCACGAACAGATAGGTCAAAGGCGTTGACTACGTCCTGATGGTGCAGCGCTCCAACTTCCCCAGCAGTGACGCCAGCGATGTCCGCCACGCATTTCCAGAAAGCCGCTATGATCGCGAGGGCCAATGGCACGGCTAGGTCGCAAGAGAAATGGCGAAGCCATTAACGTTCATTCTTCCGATGTGAACCTGTTCAACTCCTCCAAGACGACTTCGTGAATTCCCTCGTGTCCGAGAGTTTCTCGCAAAATCGTGTCCTCGTCTGGCCGCCAAAAGACCCGAAGGCAAGCAATGGACTTCTCAAGTTCGCGCATGCCGTCACGAAAGTTATCCCCCGGGATTATCATTGGATAAAGTTCCGTTGGAGCAAGTATTTCAGGGGAAGGTTGCGTCGGACGGTCTCCCCACTGACGAACGACTTGAAGACCGAATGCCGCTCCAGGTCGTAACGGAGGATAATCCACTAAGCAGTGGATCAATGTTGCGTCTTGGAGGCGTTGCTCCCACTGCTCTCGCGAATAGCCCTGCGTTTCCATTAAGCTGAGCGAGGGCTGCGGGCTGCTCTTCAATTTCACCAACAATGCTTTCTCAATGGATTCTCGCAATCCACAGCGATCTCGGTATCTATCGGGTCTAAAAACTTTCTCCAACGTTATTCGTTGCTTATCGGTCAATTCGCTTCGATTTACAACAAGTACACGCTTAAACAATTGGCGATTGAGCAAATGGCTAATTGCCGCTTTACCGGAAAAACTCGTATGCATCCACAGCCAACCGAGAACGCGCAGATCGCCAGCGTGAATGTGAGCCACGGCCGCTCCTTTCTTCACCAATTCACTCCAGTTAGGGTCATCAATTGGATCGCCAATAACGGCGCATTCGAAGAACGCACGACGCATTGCAGGATAATCCTTCTCGTTGACGTTCACGAGAAACTCGGCCGTCGCGTGGTGGAGTAGCGCTTTGACTGCGCGCATAGTATGCTGCCAATACACTTGCGTGAGCATCGCGTAACGAGCAAACAATATACTCTCTGCCGAAATGCGGCCCTTTTCGTGAACCCCCATTACTAACAGCAGGTGGTCCTCTCTAATGTTCGAATGAGTTACCGTCAGGCACCGAAACAGGCGATCGGTGTCAATTCCGAAGCCGTAGCGCACATTGCAGTGGCGAGAATCCCTTTGCAGGTAATCTAACTTGTCGGCATCAATTGGGCCATCAATTAGCGACTTGCACAATCGCTCGGCATGAGACCCAGCTTGGCGACCTTTTTTGTCTTCCGAATTGCGCGCGTTCAAAATGGCTTTGACCTCGGCAAGTGTCACGCCCCACCCATCTTTGACAATATCCGCTAGAGTCTTTGCTAGCTCCCTGCAATCCTGCATCGGCTGATCGAATAATGTTCCTTGCGACTCGCCGGGCTCGTTGAGAGAAAGAATTTGATCTCCAAAATCCGTGTGACTAAAAAAGTCCAGCGAGACATCTTCCAAATCGTGGGCAAGCGGATATTGTCCGAGATCGTGAAGCAGCGCCGCAAGCAGAGTGGCTTTCATTTTGCGGGCATCGATCAACTGACGGAACAGCGGGTCTAGCGTGTCATTATAGAGTGAAACGATGTATTTAGCGGCAATTCCAAGAGTGCCGAGAGAATGTTCAAGCCGTGAGTGGCCAGCACCTGGATAAACCATACTAACGAGACCAAGCTGTGTAGTCGCAGCGAGCCGTTTGACCAAAGGATGCTCTACCAAGTGACGGAGCCGCTCGGTATAGATAACCGGGGCAATGTCAGAGACCTGAATATTCTCACGGCGATTCTCAATTAGCTCTGGCACCTCAACTTCCGGCCTCGATTCTCCGACTAATTTCGCCAAATCTTCCATGACCTCGTCGGCACAGCGATATTTGATTCCTGCCACGAAATTGTCCAAGTTCGGCAGACCAATGTCTTTGAAGGAGTAGTAGGGCAGTTTCGCGTAGGTAATTGCCTTTTGATGATTCAGACCGTCCAAAAGCCTCGCTGCACAAAGCTTGAGATATTTTATTTCATAGCTGTACTGAGAATAAACCGAATACTTGTTGTAGAATTTCTCCAGCAAGAAATGGATAGACATTCCAAAGGCGAACAGGTCGAACGCCGGTCGAACTGCTTGTCTGGGAAGCTTCGTGAAAGTACGACTTCCTTGGCTAGATCGCAGAGCTCCGACTTGCAGTTCTGGATGCGCGAAATAGTCAGTAAACCCGACCGTGGTTTCCCCGTGCGGATCAACGAGATGCTTTGCATATCCGAAGTCAGCCAGGATTGCCTTTGCTGGCTCGGCAACGTCAGCCTGCGATGTCACAAAGATGTTTCCGGGTTTGAAATCGCAATGAACAACGTCGTTCTTGTGGATATATTGAAGGCCCTTTGCCGCATCGAAAAGGTATCGAATCAAAAGCGGCAGTGGCGGTGGTGCATCTCCACTACATAGTTCACCAAGATTCACCGCTTTGTGGACATAACTCATTATGTACCACGGCCACGTTGTTTCCTCACCAGCGAGCTGGATTGGGATTTGACCTTTAGCAAACAAACTAACGACATTCGGATGTGAAAGCGCCGTCAGTCGCGAAATCTCTTCCCTGAGAGAGTCTGCCAGCGTCGGACCTTTCTCAGCGTGTGGGCGTGGAATTTTCAGAGCGCGATACGAACGTCGCTTTTTCAGATCGTCGGCTGTTTCTCGTCCGCCATCCAAATCCGTGAACAAATTGCAATCGACAATGCGGAACACGGCCCCCGCGCCACCCAGTCCAAGCAGTTGTTCAATTCGGTAATTAAAAGCGATGCCGCCTGGCACTGATCGCATGTCGGTGAGAATTCGACGCCAAGGCTCAGCCTCCAGTTTCCACGCCGTGTCGAGGCCCATCGTCTTATATTTTGCTTCGAGCTGAGCTAGTAACTGATCAACTGATGCTGCCACGTCATCGCAAGTTTTCATTTCGAGTGGTCCTTCGATTGCCTTATTTCTTCATACTGCGTCGCGGCTGCTAAAAGGCGGTTCCAATGTGCGCATCGTAGCCTTGCGGCGAGCGTACGCAATTGGAATTCTAGAACGATTAGCTCCGATTTCATTCGTGTAGGTCTAGTTGTATTGGATCCAGTTTTGCCCGCCTAAATTCGGAGTCGAAAGTGTGTTCGAATGTTTTCAGGAACTTCTTGATCATTCCGTCATAGCGGTCATTAAATTCGCCAAGTTTTCCAACGTTCTGATAGCTGCCGCGCGTGTCTTGAAACGAGTTTATGTAGTCAATCCATCCGTAAAAGGCGACTGCGTCGGCCACAATACACTTGCGAAGCAAACCGATGTTCTCAACCTGTCGGGAATACACAGGGTGTGAAAAGCGAATGAGCGGATAGACGATTCCCTCAGGAGTTATTTTGCCGGGGGCTGCTTTTTCGCTGATCGGCGGATATGGCGTCGTTTCTGACCCAGTGCGTTTCTCGGGTTCAAGGTCGGTGGCTTTCTCGGCTTGGGAATCTTTACGCCACTTGCGGTGTGCATCGACCACGATGAGTAGCCGCCGAATCTCTGATAGGACCGCCATGTTGATTGAGCCTTTCTCGACAGATCTGCGGAAATAGAAAAGCACGACCGCCGCGACACCGCTGATAATCGCAGTAAAGATTGCGACCGTGATCTCTACGGGGAACTTCGCACTGGCGACAACGCCAGTGCGGCCCGCGGCGGCTTTCGCGGTTTCACTCACTAGTCGTTCCACATCGCGTGCAGTCCATGCCGGCCCCGTGCTGCCGCTAGGGACAAACCAGATGCCGACCGCCATGAACAAGATAACGAACAAAAATATTCCCAGAGCGGCGACTTGTGAGCCTTGTAATGGCTGGAGTTTCCCATCTTTATCCTTACGATTAACTATTAATCCAGTGCCACCCCCCGCGACAATGGCCAGGAAAAAGTCGAGGATGGCTTTCAGGTTATGATCTAGGATGTCGAGGAGTTTACACCACCAAGGATGGCAGCCATCGAAGACCTTTTGCGATCCGGAGAACAAATTGGTATTGCAATCACACAATAATCCACCAGTCCGCGAATTGGTCGAAATCAGCAGGGCTGTCACGTAAACGTGATTGGTAATTTCGGGCAGCGTGACGCCGGTGACTGTTAGTGAAATCGGTTCTTCGGGGAAACGAATAGGAAAGTTGGTAACGGTGACTGAGATAGGGTTTGTGACAGTGATAGCTACCGGGCATGGAGTTGAAACGAAAGTCGCATTCGGCGGGATAACTACGACCGTGTTCGTGTTATCAGCGTGGACAAAAACAGGGTTCGTCATCTGAGACTTGCAGCCGCTTAGCCACGCAGCTGTGAGCACAAACAAGGCGAGCGTAAGTAGGCCACGGAAAATCAAAGCATCCTTGCCCAGTACTCGCAGCTTGGAAGCAATCAGCGTCTCTGAGTTGACCGCCTTGTTGCCCATGAGAATGGCCCGCATCGTAAGCCCGCCGGCCTTTTACGCAAGCGAGTAATTGCAAAAAATTCCCCAGCGGTGATTGTGCCGGGGGAGCGTTGCTTTGTCGCACTCCGGCATCAACCAACGCGGCCAATCGCTTATTCCCAAAAGTGCATGCCAGCCTGTCGTGACTCGTTACAGACTACGTAAACTGCTTGGAGGCTCGCTCACGATCTCCACCCGTTCGTCCTTAGAGTCTGGCTGTTGCTTCCATTGTTGGAGATCACTTACCACCATACGATCGTGCAGGGCGCGATCCGGAATATTCGCCGCCCACACTTCACCGCCCCTGACATTTTCGAAGTCACGCACAAATTTGGCCTGCTCCCGAAAACTTAGTGACGGCTTCAGATGGGCGAATGCCTCCAAGACCTTTTTAG
>SCTL01000344.1 GCA_004297495.1 Verrucomicrobiota bacterium | reverse complement strand
ATTCCGGCGTGCTCAATGTTCCCGCCACCGGTCCCGATTCCATCACGCTCAAGTTCGTCATCACCGCGCCCGGCGAGGACCCGAGCACCAACCTGATCACCTACCAGATCGTCGGCCCGCCCGCGAACGACATGTTCACCAACGCCATCAAAGTCCCCGTGGCCGCCGCGTATTATCTGTCCAACAACAAACTCGCCACGCGCGAAGTCAATGAGCCAAACCACGGCGGTGTCACCACGTCCAGCAAATCCCTCTGGTGGCGCTACACGGCCAACGCCAACACCAACGTCCTCGTGGACGCTGGCGGCAGTGACTTCCGCGCGATCGTCGCGGTTTACACCAACAACTCTCTCGCCTCGCTCGGCTCGGTCGCCTCGGGCATCGGCGGTATCTCGCGGCTCGGGCCGTATGTCCGCTTCGATGCGAAGAATGGTGTCACTTACCACATCGCGGTGGCGGGTTACGACAATCTCACTGCCGGCACGTTGCGCCTCTACATCGCGCCCGGCGGCCAGCCCGACACCAACGCGCCCACCGTCACGGTGACCACGCCGCCCAACGGCATCATCGTCACCACCAATCGCCTCAGCGTGGCCGGCATCGCGGTGGATCCGCAGCCCAATCCCGCTGGCATTCAGGACGTTCGCATCAGCGTCTCCGCCGTGCCCGGCGCCGCGCCGTCCTCCACGATTGTCGTAAACCCGCGGTCGCTGATCGGCCCGATTAGCACCAACTGGTCGGCCATCGTCGGCCTGCTGCCCGGCGCGAACAACATCCAGGTTGTGGCCAGGGATTTCGCCGGCAACCTCTCCGTCCCGGTCAACATCCGGGCCTTGTATCGCCAGTTGGAACCGGCCAACGACTTTTTTGTCAACGCCTTCACGCTCACCAACGCCGGCATCAGCAGCGTCAACACGCTCACGGCCACCAAGGAAACCGGCGAACCGAATCATGTCGGCAACGCGGGCGGCAAATCCGCCTGGTGGAAATTCACGGCGCCGTCCGATGGCGTGCTGTATCTCAACACCACCAATTCCACCTTCGACACGCTGCTCGCGGTTTACACCGGCAGCACTGTTTCCAGCCTGACCGAGATCGCCAGTAACGACGACGCCTACGATGGCATTGCCGGCGGCAGCAGCCTGCTCAACGTTGCGGTGCGCTCCAACGTGACCTATCGCGTGGCGGTGGATGGCTTCGACGGCGACGGTGGCGTGGTCTTCCTCACCAACAATTTCACCGCTGCCACGGTTTATCACGTAACCGTCACCAGCGGCGCGGGCGGCTCGGTGCTGCCCGGCTCGTCCGACGTCGTCAGCAACGGTACGCTCACGCTCACCGCCGTGCCTGATCCTTACTTCCTGTTCGACATCTGGTCCGGCGCGCTCAGTTCCTTGAGCAATCCGCTGACCGTCACCGTGACGAGCAACCTGACGCTGAATGCCGCGTTCAAGGCCGCCGCTTACACGGACGGCTTCGAGACCGGCGGGCTGACGAACATTGCGTGGACCACCGGCGGCGCGCAGCCGTGGATCGTGCAGACCAATGTCGTGGCTGCGGGTCGCTTCGCCGCGCGCTCGGGCTTCATCACGCACAATCAATCCAGTTCGCTCTTCTTCACCGGCAATTTCTCGAGCGGCTTCATCACCTTCGATTACAAGATCAGCAGCGAACCGAATTTCGACACGCTGCGCTTCTTCATTGACGGCGTGGAAATCGCGAAGTGGAGCGGCGAAGTCGGTTGGGCCAATTACGCCTACGGCGTCGGCGCCGGCACGCACACCGTCGAATGGCGCTACACCAAGGACCCGACCCTCAGCGCCGGCGCGGATGCGGCGTATCTCGACAACGTCATCCTGCCGCTCGTTGTTCCCGTCAGCACGCTTGCACCCGCCCGTCTCACGGTCCGCCGGCTCACGGACGGCACGGCCTTCGTTGATCTGCAAGGCCAGCCGGACCAGACTTACGTGTTCCAATCGTCGAGTGACGCGGTGAACTGGTCGTCGTTCTCCACGAATGTCGCGCTCGGTGGTTTCACCCGCGCGGTGGACGTGAACAGCCGCACCGCGCCGAAGAGTTTCTATCGCGCGTTCGTCCCGGCGCACTGAGAACTGAGAGCTTTCGAGACCGCGGCGGCGCCAGGCGTTGCCGCGGTTTTTTATTTTGAAAAATTCTCAATCGAAACGTTGCGAACAATTTCCCCTCACCCGGCCTGTCGGCCACCCTCTCCCCATCCGATGGGGAGAGGGACGGGGTGAGGGGCTTCCCGCCATTCAAAGTTTTCGCTACGCTTTCTGAAGTGCGGACAATGAAAACCATCGCAGTCACCGGCGGCGTGGGCATGGGCAAATCCACAACCGCCAATTTGATCGGCGTGCCCGTGGTGGACACCGACGACCTCGCGCGCGCCGTCGTCGAGCCGGGCCAGCCCGCGCTCGGGGAAATCGTCGCCGCGTTTGGGAAGGAAATGCTCGATGGCGAAGGTCGGTTGCGCCGCGAGGAACTCGCCCGCGTTGTCTTTGCTGACGCGGAGAAACGCAAACAACTTGAAGCGATCCTGCATCCGCGCATCGCCGAACGCTGGCGCGCCTACTTGCGGGTGTGGCGCGAGGCGGGCGCGCGCGAGGCGGCAGTGGTGATTCCCTTGCTCTACGAAGCCGGTTACGAAGCGGAGTTCGACACCGTGATCTGCGTGGCGTGCAGCGCCGCCGCGCAACGCGAACGCCTCCGCGCGCGCGGCTGGTCCGACGACGAGATCGCCCGGCGCAACGCCGCGCAACTGCCGGTGGAAACCAAACTGGCCCGCGCCCGCTACGTCATCTGGACCGAAGCCGATCTGGAAACGCACGCCCGGCAACTGGAGCGCATTTTGAATCAAGGCGAAACCATCAAATGAACTGAAATGAATTTGCACCTTACTAAACGGTGATCCTTTGTGACTCCGCCAGTTGATAAAGCTAAAGTTGATCGCGTTGCTTCGTTCGTAGAAGCGTGCAACGAATTAGAGCAGGAACCTTTTTTTGGAAAAGATGAGAAGCTTAGCTTCGCAGGGCCAAAGGATCGACAGAAGTTTATTCTTGGAGATAGATTTCATTTTCGTTCCGCACTCATTTCATTTAGGCGGATATGGATGCAAAAGGAACCATCGAATTGGGAAAAAGTGTTGGCGATTATTTACGGTTCAGGTTTGTCGAATGACATAACATCACGCGCCAAGTCCCATGAACAGCAAATCAGGCGTTATCTTTCGGAGGACAAACACATCTTCGATGTGAAAATGACCGGTCAGCGCATCGTAGACCTCTGGCTTAACACGGTTTTTGCACATGGCGGCATTGAAGGGAAAAATCGCCGATCTGATTTTGAATCTGCCGTAAATCAGTTCGGACACGGAGCGTTTGAGTGGTCATTTCGCCATCTTGTTAAATGGATTGGCCGAGGGTTCTTGGAGATCTCTAATTCATCTGCGAAACCTGCATTGATTTTTTATCAAACCAATTTTTCGCTTTCTCCTTCATTCAAAATCAGCGCTGCATTTGGTTTGAAAAGAAAGGAGAAAACAAAAGATGGGCACATAATCATTCGAGAAGGTTCGTCTGAATATTTTACCGAAGAAACTTTTGAAGAGCGTTATTCACGCATCCTAAACCGCGAGGAAAATCGGGACCTTCAATTTATTTTCCAATTGCTTGACCGTACGCCAACCGAATTGCTTCGCGCAACATTGGGAGCCGATTCGTTTGCTGCAATGCTTGCAGCTCTTGAAGGCCAATTAGAAGTTCACTCGACCGAACAATTGCCAAGCAGAAACGACGTTCACGCGCTCGCTTTAGGCTGGGTTGGATTTACGCGTGTCTTTCCAAGAGACAACCATCCCGTGCATATTTACGAAGACTGTATTGTGGCTACGAATGGAAAGGGTTTGCAGGCAATCGAAGAACTGTTGACTAGTTTTCGCGCTCAACTTTTGGAAAGGTAAGTTTTCTGCACACGACGATTGCTTTCCCGCCTATTTGTCCAAGATGGCGACAGGGAAGTGGATTCGGAGTAATTACACGATTTTTCGCTTGCAGTCCTAAGCGCGCCAGCGCAGTCCTTTCCCATGCCAGAAGTTTTCCACGCACTGGGTCTGCACTTTCATCAACCGTTCGGCAACCTCGTCGCCCTGCACAATTCCGGCGAGCGCTGGGAGGCCAAACAGATCCTTTGGTGCTACGACCGAACCACGCGGATGCTCGAAGGCTACGGCGACGTGGCGCGGTTGCACGCGAGCTTCTCCGGCACGTTGCTCAAGCAGTTGGAAGACCCCGGCGTGCGCGAGACGTTCGGCGACGTGGTGAACATCGCGGATTTCATGCATCGCTTCCGTTGCTCGAACATCGAGTTTGTCGGGAGCGGTTTGTTTCATCCGGTGTATCCGCTGACGCCGCCGGCGGATTGGGACGCGCAGACGGAATGGTGGCAGGGCCTGGGCCGGCATCTGTTGGGCCGCGAGCGGTTCGAGGGTTTCTGGCCGCCGGAAATGGGTTTCTGCATGGAGATGATCCCAATGCTCGCGCGGCACGGCTACAAATACGTGCTGGTGGATTCCATGTATCTCAAACCCAAACGCGAGATGCGCTGGGAGGAATTGCGGTATCGTCCGTATCTCGCGCGTCACGGCGGCGCGGAGATCATCGTCGTGCCGCGCGACCGCGAACTTTCCAACGCGCAACTCTCCGGTCTCGATCCCGGCTGGTTTCAACACGAGGTGCTGGAGCGCACGAAGTGGTGCGATTTCCCCGCGCTCGTGACGACGTGGACGGACGGCGAGAACGGCGGTTGGTTTCGCGCCACGCAGGTCGAGTCGGGCTTCTGGGGATTCTTTTACAAACCGATCCTCGATCGTTTTCGCGCGGGCACGCTGGGTTTCACGCCCACGCACATCAGCGAGTATCTGCGCCGGTATCCGCCGACGGAGGAGATTGAAGTGCATCGCGGCGCGTGGAACACGGAGCATCACTGGGGCGGCGATTTCACGCAATGGACCGGCTCGCTGCTGCAAAAGAAAGGCTGGGACGAGCTCAAGCGCGCGAGCGATTACTACTGGCAGGTGAAGAAAACTTTCGACGAACGCTCAAGCCGGATCAGCGACGCGGAGGAAGTGCGGCATTTGATCATGCGCGCGTTTGATTTGCTGCTGACGGCGGAGACGAGTTGCAATTTCTACTGGGGCAGCCGCTGGGTGCATCGCTCGTTTGACGACATCGAACAGGTTTATCACCTGCTCGACACCGCGATGGGCAAGATGCCGAAGAAGATTGGACAGGAGGAAACAGAGGAAACGGAGAAATGAAGCTCGTGTAGCGGGGGCAGAGGATGCTTCCGGAATTATTCGAGGTTTTGGCTCAATTCATTCCGCCTCCGTTAGCTCTGTTATCTCCTGTTCAAATTCAGTGTTGCACGAGATCACTTCCGCACAGTGACCAGCACGATGCCTTGTCCGGGCCGCAGGGCGTAGTGGAATGGCTCGGGCAAAAACTCCAGCTGCTCTTCCGGCGAGACGTCTTGCAACGGCGCGCTGGATTGCACGAACTGGCGCAGGTTGTCCACGCGAAAGTCCTGCGGATTCCACGGGTCTTTGTTGAGAATGATCAACGCTTCATCGCGATGCGCAGCCGACGCTTTCCACATCAACAGCACGTTCGGATTATTGGTGGGCAGAATGTTGGTCGGGCTTTCCTCCTGAAAAACCGGAAAGCGTTGCTTGATGCCGTTGACCTTCGTGATGAACGAACAGAGATCAACGCCGTTCAGTTGCCAGTCGGCGGGCGTGGTCTCGACGACATGGAGTTGCTTACGCAATCCGAATTCAAAACCCATCGGCATCATCACGCCCGCCGAGAACAGTGCGGCGAACAGGTAACGTTGTTTCAACGCGGCCAGATTTCCGTTCGTCTCGGCGAAAAGTCTCGGCGTGTCGTGGCTCTCGGGGAAGCTGATGGACGGCGCGGTTTCGCGGACGAGGTTGTATTGCTCGATGAGCCACCAGCCGTTGAAGTCCCACCACTTGGAACTGTTGAAAACGAAATCGAATCCCGCGCGCGCGGTTTCGCGGGTTTGATCCAGCGTGCAACCGAGCGTCTCGGCGGCAAATTTCGTGTGCGGATGGCGTCGGCGGATTTCGTGAATGAGCCGATGCCAGAAATGTCGCGGCACTTGATACGCCGCATCGCAGCGGAAGCCGTCGAATCCCAGACTGATGAGATGCTCGACCACGCGCACCGCGTAATGAAATAACCCTTCAGGATCGCGCGTGTGCTTGAAGTCGAGTTGGGCGAGGTCTTTCCACACCACCGTCTCCGTGCCGTGCTGGCAGGAAGCATTGAGGACGTGGCCGTGGTGATCGCGCAGGAACCACTCCGGATGTTCGCGCGTGAGCGGCGAATCAATCGCGGTGTGATTGATCACCAGATCGGTCATGAACTTCAAGCCGGCAGTGTGGCCGGTGGCGATGGCTTGCCGGCATTGCGCTTCCGGAGACTCCGCACTGCTCGCGTCCACAAACGCTGGATTGATTTTGAAGTAATCGCTGATGGAATAAAGACTGCGCGATGCGCCGGTCTGCTGGATGGGGTTCACATAGACCCAGTCGAAACCCATCTTCGCCGCGCGGGCGAGATGTTCGTCCCACTTACTGAACCGTCCGGCCAACAACGGAAATAGATTGTAGAGAATCATGCTTGGTAAATTTAGCGCAGACAGAATGACGCGCCGGGCGAATCCAGAAAAGTGAAAAGAATTGTTGGCGCGCTGTCGTGTGGGCAAAAGTTTTCAAGTGTTTCCGGACTGCGCTGTTGACTCGGAAACAATTCTTCGTGAGCTTGGCGTGAACTGAAATCAAACCCATGAGTGAATTGCCTGAATACATTGACGGCTTGCCGAATCTCTGCGGCTCGGAAGAAAAAATTGCGGAAGCCATTCGCGCGGGCGCGGGGCGAAAGATTTACTCGCCGGAGAGCCGGATTGATTTCGGCGGAATCAACAGTGCGTTTGCCATCGCGTTGCACATGCATCAGCCGTTGATTCCTGCTGGCGGAGGGAATCTTCAGACGGCGGAGATCATCAGTAACCTCAAGCACATGATGGATAACCCGGGCATTGGAGATAATCACAACGCCTCGGTGTTTCATTGGTGCTACAAGCGGATCGGGGAATTTGTTCCGCAACTGGTGGACGAGGGCAAGCAGCCGCGCGTGATGCTGGAGTATTCGGGCACGCTGTTTCACGGCCTGCGGCACATGGGGCTGCATGACGTGTTCGACAACTTGAAGCGTGTCACGTGTGAGCCGCGCTATCGTCACTGTGTCGAGTGGCTGGGCATGCCGTGGGGACACGCGGTCGCGCCGTCCACGCCGGCGCAGGATTTTCGATTGCACGTGCGCGCGTGGCAGCATCATTTCGCGGCGATCTTCGGTCTGGAGGCGCTAAGTCGCGTGCGCGGTTTTTCGCCGTCTGAGATGGCATTGCCGAATCATCCGGACACCGCTTACGACTACATCAAGATGCTCAAGGACTGCGGCTATCAATGGGTGTTGATTCAGGAGCACACAGTGGAGCTTGCGGAAAACGGCCACGGCCT
The DNA here is from genome assembly GCA_004297495.1 of Verrucomicrobiota bacterium. GTDB lineage: Bacteria > Verrucomicrobiota > Verrucomicrobiia > Limisphaerales > JADLHS01 > SCTL01. The sequence goes on along the minus strand of SCTL01000344.1, from coordinate 7,195 downwards.
TCGGCAAAAACATCTACCGCATCGGCTCGTCTGCAAAAACTCGCGTGGCGACGAGACCAGCATCATCGCGATCATCAAGACGCAGGGCAGCGACACAAAACTCGTTGCGCAGATGCAACCTTACTACGAAGCGAAGAGCCTTTCGCGCTGGGAACTCGCGGGCAAACCAGTGCCGCCACTCGTGACACAAATCGCCGATGGCGAAAACGGCGGCGTGATGATGAACGAATTTCCACCCAAGTTTCTGGAAGCGATGCGGGAAAGTTCCGGTTCGCGCACGCCGGCGATGAACGCGTCGGAATATCTCGAACATCTTTTCGCGCTCGGGATTCGGGAAGCCGACCTACCCGTGGCCCAGCCGATTTTCCAGAAGCGCATCTGGGATCGTTTCAAATCGGGCGAAGGCGAGCAACGGCTGGCCAAGGTGATCGAGGAACTCAAGAAAGAGGATCACCGCTTTCACATGGAAGGCGGCAGTTGGACCAATGACATTTCCTGGGTGCGCGGCTACGAGAACGTGCTCGGGCCAATGGAAAAAAGCAGTTCACTTTTCTACGAGAAAGTTCTCAAGCCCGGCGTGCCGGCGAGCGAAGCACGTTATCGCAACGCGTTGTTTCATCTGCTGTGTTCGCAGACGAGTTGCTACCGCTATTGGGGGCAGGGGATCTGGACGGATTACGGTCGCGAACTTTGCCGCCGGACGGAAGCGATCATCAGTCACGATTTTTGATTCGCCGCCGCAGTGATTGGCGGACACTCCGCAAAATTGGACTGGCGGCCGGTGCGAGCCGGCCGCCAGCAAACCAAACCCAGTAGAGAAGAACGCTAAGCAAGGTGCCTCGCGCGTACCAGCGGATTCAATGGAGGGCATTGAGCCTCCGCCCTGTGGACGGAGACGGAGAGAGACACAGGGCTCGTTTTGGCGTGCGTCTGTATCTTTTCCATGCCTCGGTGTATGCAATGGGCGTGCCACGTTTTCTTCCGCATAAAAACCGTCGCGAAAAGCCAAAAGTGTCCCGTGGCGAGACAGGGCCGCAATTTTTGAGACACGGCGCGGCGATTATCGGGGGAAGGAATCGAGTTTGGGCAGGGTGCCGATGCGGGAATCCGGCTCAAACTCCACGGCGTTCTTGCGGATTGTGAATTTCGTTTTGCCAGCCAGCGCGGTGACCTGGATCGTTTCCCAGCCGCTCAAGTTGTATCCGGCGAAAGTGTGCCGATAGAAATGCCACGAATCTGGCGAATGATATTTCGGAAGCAATTCAACGCCGCTTTTGCGTCCCCAAGCTTTCAACAAAAAATCCCAGTCGCGATCCTCAAACGAGCACGGTGAAAGCCATCGTTCGGCCTCTAGTTTCGCCAGCGTAGCTTCGTGAACGACTTTGGCTTCCAGTTCGAGGACGTCCTCGTCCGAATGAATCAACAAGAATGGCGTGCGAAACGCGATTCGGAGCGGCGTCTGGTTGGTCAAGGCGGCGAGCGCATCAAGCAAACTTGGCTGGCGGTTGGTGATCGTAGCCTGCACTCGTTTGAAAAAGAACAACTCGTCCGTCGCGCCGGGCATGAAGATCACCGCTTTGATGACCGCGTTGGATTGGAATGCGCCCAACACGACGCTGGCGCAATTCGTCCGAGTCAACGCCGTTACCGCTGCGGGCAACGGCATGTTTGTCAGCACCGTTTGCCAGTCCGCCGCCGTGGCGGACAGGCATCCGATAATCAATGCGCAGGAGAGCAGGGTGCGTTTCACTTCAGAAGTTTAGTTGGACGATGAGGTCTTGGACCTGACCATTCCAGCGCGAGAAAAAGCTCAACAACCGCCAGCAACTTTCCAATTGGGGCAACAACTGGGCGCGCGGTCCACCGCGCAGCCACCGGCCATCCAGTTCGCGCACTTGTTCCAGGACGGTGGAACTTCGCGCGGAGATTTCCCGCTGCAACGCCGCGAGTTTGTCCGACCATTCCTGGGCTCGTTCAAAAAAGCCGACCCGCAACAATGGAGAATTCGCCTTGGCCCGCTCGCTCAGAAATGATTCCACTTGCCGATTCAACGCGCCTACGCGCATGAACATTTCGGAAAGATCAGCGGGCATCTCGTGCAAGTCCTTCGGCCTCGCGCCGGTTTCCAAGGTGAGCAGATGACGCAGGCGCTCCTTGGGTTCGCGCAGGCAGTTGTAGGCCGAATTCAACTCCGCAAAGCGAGCATTGGCCGCTTCCTGGTCCGCTGGCGGGCTGGCGTGATGACGATCAGGATGCAGCGGGCCCGACACTGCGTGGAATTTTTGCTTCAGCGCTTCCGCGTCGAGCCACGGTCGCCGCGGTTCGTTCAAGAGGGCAAAATAATCCGTCATGGCCGGTGGGAGAGGCGGGCGTCAGGCGCTAAAACTTTCACCGCAGGAACAACTCGTGGCCGCGTTCGGATTCTTCACTTTGAAACCGCCCTCGGTCAGCGCATCGCTGTAATCGAGTTCGCTGCCGGTCACGTAGAGTGCGCTCTTCGGGTCCACGACGACTTTTACGCCGGCGGATTCGACAAGGAAATCCCGGTTGGCCGGCGCGTCTTGCAAATCCATTTTATATTGCAGGCCGGAGCAACCGCCGCCCACGACCGCCACGCGCAGCACGCCTCCAGGCCGTCCTTGTCTGGTGAGCAACGTTGTGACTTTGCCGGCGGCGTTGGCCGTGAGCTTGATCAACCGCTCGTCCGCCACGCGAAAGTTTGCTGGTGAAGTCGTTGGCGATGGTGGCTTGGCAATCATTCGATTGCCACAGCCTAGTCACGCTGGCCGGTCGCGTCAACGTGCCGCGGCAGGTGTTTCTGGTTTCTGCACCGCGGTTCTTTCCTCGTGACAATCAATGACGCGTTGCAGGATCACCTCGCGGCCTTCCAGGTGCCAGTCGAGTTGCTGGGTGAACCAGAAGCCTTCCGGCGTGCGCCCGCGCAGCAGGGCGCAGTTGAATTTCCAGACCGCGCCGATCAATCCGCCCGCCACATTCAAGCTGCGCGTCAGGTGCAGGTCCGCCTTCACCAGTGCCGCGTCCGCTTCATCCAGCCAGATGCGCCCCGCCATGCGCGCCAAAATCCGATCTTTGAAACTGTTCTCCGGCAATTTCTTCTTCGACGGTTTCAAGTCCAGCATCCACGCCGGCCGGCCATTGACGATGTCGTGTCCCGCAAACGTGATCTCAAACCGCGCCAGAGTTTCCGGCGTAAGCGGGAAGTCGCTGCGCTGCACCGGTTGCCGCTGGGCTTTGGCCTTCGCTTCGGCTGCCTTCGCGGCATCGGCGGTGAACTTCGCCGGATCGTGAACGCGATTTTTCTCTTCGCGCTTCCTCAATTCACCGCCCGGATTCTTGTATTCCAGTATCCTGCTCTGGGCAAAACCGTAGGCGCTCTTGAAGGCCCGGTCGTTTTCATCTTCCTGCCGCCCCCGTTCGAGCGCGCGTTCGAGGATCACCCGCAAGTCCGGCGCGGGCGCGTTGGTGGCAGGTTCGGTGACGGCGTGACTCGCCAGACAAACCAGCGTGCCGCCCCAGCAAACGATCCTGAACAGAAAATCCTTCATAACTCAACTGGCGATTGGATGCAGTTCTTCCTGGACGTATTCATGCGATTGGCTTGCATGAGCATTGCAGAACCTCGCGGCCAGAGCCACAATGAATTCCGTGAAACGCCGCGAGTTTCTCAAATCTTCGCTCGTCCTCGGCGCCGTTGCCGCCGCTGCCACGACCACGCCGTTGCGCGCTGCCGGGGAGAAAAACCAGCCGACCCGGGAACTTTACGAACTGCGTCGTTACCACCTTCGTCGTGGCCCGATGACGAAACGCTTCGATGATTTCTATCGCAACGCCACCATCCCGGCCATGAATCGCGCGGGCATGAATCCCGTGGGCGTTTTCACCGTCGCCGTCGGACCGGACAATCCGACGATGTATGTGCTCATTACGCACAAGACTGCGGAGTCCCTCGTGACCGCCACCGACCGTCTGCGCGCCGATGAGAATTACCAGAAGGCCGGCGCTGAATTCATCAACGCGCCGGCGACTGATCCATCTTACGTGCGGGTCGAGAGTTCGCTAATGCTTGCGTTCGAGGGGATGCCGAAACTGGAAGTCCCAAAACCTGCGGGCGAAAACAAATCACGCATCTTTGAGCTGCGCACCTACGAGAGCCACAGCAAGAAGGCGAACAAGAAAAAGATCGAGATGTTCAACTCCGGTGAGATCGCCATTTTCCGGCGTGCCGGCGTGATGCCAGTGTTCTTTGGGGAAACACTCGTCGGCGAACAGATGCCGAATCTGACTTACTTGGTGGTATTCGAGAATGGAAGGGAACGCGAGAAAGCATGGGGCGCGTTCGGTTCCGACCCCGAATGGCAGAAGTTGAAATCGCAACCCGGCTACGGTGACGCCGACATTGTGAGTAGCATCAGCAACGTGCTTTTGCGTCCGACCGGCTATTCGCAGGTTTGACCCGGATCGAAGATCGGCGTCAACGATTCTTTCCCCATGCCAGTTCCAGAAACAACCTCCGCCGAGGCCTTCGAGCGTTATGTGGGCGGAAAATGTTTGCGCCTGGGGCGCGGCAAAGCGTGGCAGGACATCAAAGCATGGATTGTGGCCTTGCCACGTGCATCTGATACGTTGCCGCTCCCGTCCGTCAGGGAGCCGTTTCTGGCGTGGACAATTTCCGGCGACGTTGAATTTCAAGAACGCGAAGGCAACCAGCCGTGGATCACGCACCGGATCAAACGAGGCTCGCTCTTTCTCACGTCGGGCGGCGCTCCGTATGATTGCCGTTGGAAAACGCTGACACCCGAGCCGTTTGAAGCCATGTCGGTGTTCATCGAACTGCCGCTGCTGCAACGGGCGCTGGAAGAAGTTTTCGGCGACGATGCGGCGAACGCCCAACTGCAGAGTATTTCAGCCTTCACCGACGCCGCGTTGAATTCGTTGATGGAGCGCGTCCACGAGGAATTGCTTCGACGCAAGGCAAGTCCGCTTTTTTTGCAAGGTATCGCGCAAACCATCGCCATCCATCTGGCGCGCAATTATGCTGAGCTGGTTAAAGAGCCTCGTAGCGGCAGTCCGTCACTGCCGGGTTACAAGCTTCGGCAGATCACGGACTGGATGCGGGAGCATATCGCTGAAGAATTCAACCTCAATCGGCTGGCGGCACAAGCCGGCTTGAGCAAATTTTATTTCAATCGTTTGTTCAAGAGTGCTGCGGGCACGTCGCCGTCGCACTACCACATCAACTTGCGGATGGATGAGGCGAAACGTTTGCTCCGCGAAACGAAGAAGAGCGTGGTGGAAGTCGCGCTCGACGTGGGCTACAGGAATCCCAGTCACTTCGAGCAAATCTTCCGCCGGGAAACCGGCCTTTCCCCGAGCGACTATCGCCGGCAGCGGTGACCCCTTTGCTGCAATCTGGTCAAACCCACCCCACTTAAGCTGCCGGCACTGCACCGATTTGCTGTAGCAACCCAAGTAAATCCGGCTGGCCGCGTTCTTCGACGAATTGCCCGCCAGTCAGCCGGTAGAAATTCATCGCCTGCACCACGATTTTCTTCCCGGTCGGCGGGACGCCGAAGAAAGCGCCTTGGTGCGTGCCCCGCATCGTGAAACGTGCGGCCACCTTGTCCCCCTCGGCAATCGTTTCCTCCAACGTCCACTGGATGTCAGGGAAGCCTCCCCGCGTCATCCCGATGATTGCGAGGTAGCCAGCCGGACCGCGCATCGGTTCAGGCCGTCCGGGAACATGGAATACCGCGTCCGGGGATATAAGCTCCACAGCGAGTTTCTCGCTGGCTGTGTTGATGAACTCCGTAAAACGGAGCATGATGAGTTTGTTGGCTTCTGGTGTTGTCATAATTGTATTTCAAAGTAACTGGCGTTCGATGCTGTTTTTAAGTCCGTGAATGCGCTGCTACTTCTTGGCGGAAGTTGGCCGCGCTCGTCTTATTCGCCAAGTCTTCAAGCTCAAGGCAGTGCTCCTCCAAATGCCGCTGGTAGTCTTCAAGCGCGCGCGGGATGTCGGGGTTCTTCTTGAATATATCGAACGCCCCGTAATCCGGGAGAATGTCGTAGCCGCAGAATTTGTAGTTGGACGTGATATTGAGGAATAGATCGTCCGTCCCTTTGCCGCCGTATAAGACGCCGTCGGGATTGTCGAAGGCTTCGCGCGGAGCATTCCAGGTGGCAGAGATCATGAACTTCCTTCCCTGCATTTTGCCACCCGTGCCATATTGTCGAGTGGGGTCGGAGCGGGTGCGGCCATCGCCTTCGAGGAAAACCTTCCTGGCCAGGCCGACATTGAAGACCTCGTCCACGTATTTTTTGTAAATCCACGGTGCGCCGAACCAGTTCACTGGCGTCTGGAGGATGACGAGGTCAGCAGCCACATGTTTTTCCACCTCTTCCCCGGGATTATACCCCCGCTCAACAAAGGTCTCGGCGACCTGATGTCCACGCTCCACGAAAAAATTCTTCGCGACATCCATGAGGGTGCGGTTCAGCTTGCCCTCTGACCAGCCGGGATAGGTGAGGTGAGCGTTGATAATGAGTATGTTCATTTTGGTTCGATAGGTTAAATGGATAACTCACGCGCGCGGCGACGAATGTGCCGGGGCGTTGGCCTTTTTGGGTTTGCGAAGTTGATTCGCGGCGCGCCATTCGGCGGGCGTCTTGCCCTCCCACGAGCGGAACGCGCGATAGAATGAATTCGGATCTTGGTAACCGACGAGAAAAGCCGCCTCGGTGATCTCCACCGATGAATCGCCCAAGTATTGCCGGACCAATTCATGGCGGGTTTCGTTGAGCAGTTGCCGGAAGGTCGTGCCCTCGTCGGTGATGCGACGCTGCAAAGTGCGCTCGCCCATGCCCAGTTCCTTGGCGACCATGACGAGGTCGGGCCGACTGCCGGACAGCAGGCGCTTCAGCACCCACTTCACCTGTTCGAGAATGGTCTGTTTCGTTCGCCCTGCCTTGAGTTGATTCTCGAACTGAGGCGCGAGCATTTGCAAAAGTTCGTCGTTGTGTGTGGCGAAAGGACGCTCCAGGTCGGCGACGCGCAGAATGAGCGCATTGCGAGTGGCGCGATATTTCACCGGGCAACCAAAGTATTCTTCGAGGCCATTCCCGGGTTCAGGTGGTCGCGCAAGTTCGATGCGCTTGGGATTCAACCTCGTCTTCG
>SCTL01000343.1 GCA_004297495.1 Verrucomicrobiota bacterium | reverse complement strand
TCTGGCCCAGCCCGTGGGGCGAAGGTCGGCCCGGCTGGCACATCGAGTGTTCGGCCATGAGCATGAAAGTGCTCGGGCAAAGTTTCGATCTGCATCTCGGCGGCGAGGATTTGATGTTCCCGCATCACGAGGACGAGATCGCGCAGAGCGAAGGCGCGACCGGCAAGCCCTTCGTGAAATGCTGGCTGCACGGGGCGCACCTGCTCGTGGACGGCAAGAAGATGAGCAAGTCGCTCGGAAATTTTTTCACGCTGCGCGATTTGATTGCGAAAGGATTTGCGGGCCGCGAAATCCGTTACCTGCTCATCACGGCCTACTATCGCGAGACTTTCAACTTCACGTTGGATGGTTTGCAAGGCGCGAAGACGGCGCTGGCGCGCATTGACGAGTGCATCGGAAAACTTAGGGAATTAAGTCAACCCCTCACCCGGCCTTCGGCCACCCTCTCCCCATCGGATGGGGAGAGGGACGGGGTGAGGGGCGCGTCAGATTTGGTTGCCTCCTTCACGGACGCAATGGATCAGGACTTGAACATCTCCGCCGCGTGGGCGGCGGTGTTTGATTGGGTACGCGAGACGAACAAACGCATCGCTGAAAATTCTTTCACGGCCGCGCAAGCTGCGTCCGCACTCGCTGCGTGGGAAAAAGTGAATTCCGTTCTCGGCATCGGCGCGGTGGCGGAAGCTGAAGCTCCGGCAGAAATCGTGGCGTTGCTCGAAGCCCGCCAGGCAGCGCGCAAGGCGAAAGACTTTAAGCGCAGCGACGCAATCCGCGACGAACTGAAGGCCAAAGGCTGGATCATCGAGGATTCGCCGAAAGGGCCGAAACTGAAAAAATTGTGAGCGAACATTCAACATTCAACATTCAACGCTCAACACCCAAGGCGAACAGTTTAGCCAGCCTTTGTTGTTGGAAGTTGAATGTTGAATGTTGAATGTTTCCATTTATTGAATGAAGGGCTTGTTCATCACATTCGAAGGCACGGAAGGCAGCGGCAAATCCACGCAGGTCGCGCTGCTGGTGGAACGCTTGCGCGGGCTGGGTCGCACGGTGCGCGTGTTGCGCGAGCCGGGCGGCACGCCCATCGGCGAGGAAATCCGGCACACGCTCAAACACAGCCACGCCAGTGACGCGATGACTTCCGAGGCGGAACTCCTGCTGATGAACGCCAGCCGCGCGCAACTCGTCCGCGAACTCATTCGCCCCGCATTGCTCAAAGGCGAGATCGTCGTCTGCGACCGCTTCTTCGATTCCACCACCGCATATCAAGGCTACGGGCGAATGCTTGATTTGACCGCCGTGGCTCGCGTGATTGAATTCGCCGTCGGCCCGACCGTTCCCGATCTCACATTGCTGGTCACGGTCACGCCCGAAGTCAGCGAGGAACGACTGCGCTCGCGTCAGGTCAACCTGCCATTCGTGCGCGACCGCATCGAGGAAGCTGACCGCGCATTCTTCGATCGGGTGGCGCGCGGCTACGAGAAAATCGCCGCCGCCGAACCAGAGCGCGTGCGCAAAGTGGACGGCACCCGCGGCGTGCGCGAAGTGCAGGCGGACATCTGGAGTCACGTGGAAAAACTTTTGAGTGATTCAACCCGCTGACGACTGCGCGCAACTTCCTTGCGCGGCATGTTGCCGGGCGTATGTTGAAGCGGAAACAGAATCGGGCCTATGATCAACGATACACTTACCAAAATTGAAGCGCGGCTGAAGTCGGCGGAATCCGTGCCCGACGAAAGGCGGCGCGAACTGCTCCAACTCGTCGGCACGCTCAAGTCCGAGATCGCCGAGCTGTCCAAGAGTCACGAGGAACAGGCGCAAAGCATCGCCAGCTTCGCTGACGTGTCCACCCACGAAGCGACGCGCAGCGAACAGAATCCTGACCTGTTGAAAATCTCGCTCGAAGGTTTGGGCGAATCGGTCTCGGGTTTTGAGAAATCTCATCCACGGCTGGTGCAAATCGTCAACTCCATCAGCACGACGCTTTCGAATCTGGGAATTTGAAGGAGCGCCGAGCACTGCCTCGGCGTGTCGTTGATGACTCAAGCTTCGATACTGGCCGAGGCGGTGCTCGGCGCTCCAATCACGGAAAACTCGCCTTGTCCTCGCA
>SCTL01000342.1 GCA_004297495.1 Verrucomicrobiota bacterium | reverse complement strand
TCAGACCGATGCCCGAGCCTTTTTCCATGCGCAACAAAGTTTTCTCGCTGAGCTTGCCGTGGCCGAGCGACATGAGCCAGCTCAAGCCCACGAACCACAAACCCGTGCCCAGGCCGACGCCCGCCACGCACGCCAGTTTGCCGCGCAGGTTCGGCTCGACCCAGTCGCGCGAGATGAAGTTCGCCGCGAGGATGACCCAGAAGAGCAGCACGCCGGGATTGCCCATCACGCGCACGAGCCCGGTCATGAACGCCGAGTGCGGATGAAATTTTTCCTCGATGCGGCCTTCGATCTTGTCGGCGGCGGCGCTGATGTGGAGCGGCGCGGAGACGGTTTTCGAGAGCAGAAACTTGAAGCCGAGAAACAGCATGAAGACGAAGCTGAACAGTTCCATCGCGGCTTTGATGATTTTGTTGTCGAACAGCGCCGCGAAACCGGTGAACGCGATCGCGCAATAAACCACTTCCATCGCCGCCGCGCCGAGGCCGATGAAGCAGGCCCACTTGAAGCCGCGCCGCGCGCCTTCGTTCATGATGGTGAGATTGATCGGGCCGACCGGAATGGAGAGCAACAGCCCGCTGAGGAATCCCGTCAGCGCCGCGAGCACGATGGGATAATTGTCCAGCATGATCTATTTTGCGGCGGCGGCTTCGTCCTCGTCGTCTTCGTCCTCGATGTCGTGACGCATCCGGCGCGAGATGAACGGACGCACGAAACCGTAAATCAGATATACCGTGAAGAACGCGGGCAGGACGAATTGCAGCAGCTTGTCCCACAGAATGAAGAACAAGCCGCCGACCAGCACGATGGCGACCATCTTGGGAAACGTGCGCGTGGCGCGGAAATCCAGTTTCTTGAACGTCGGATATTTCACCGTGCTGACCATCATCAGCGAAAGGAACACCAGCAGCACCGGCAACGAGAAGCGCCAGATGCTCTCGCGAAACTTGGTGTAGTTGTGGTCCTCCGCCCAGAGCAGGAACAAGGTCAGCGATGCCACCATGCCCGCCGCCGACGGAATCGGGAAGCCGAGAAACTCCGTGCCGCCACCGCCGCCCGGTTTGTCGGCGATGCAATTGAATCGCGCCAGCCGGAACGCGCCGCAGATGAGATAGATTGAAGCGATGAACCAACCGAGCTTGGGATACGCGTGAAACACGTCGGCCAGCACGATGCGATGAACGAGAAATGCCGGCGCGACGCCGAAGGAAACGATGTCCGCCAGCGAATCAAACTCGCGACCGAACGGGCTTTCATAGCCGCCGAGCCGTGCCACGCGGCCATCGAGCAGATCGCAGATGCACGCGAGCAGGATGTAGAATAACGCCACCCGGATGGTCTTGGTGAAGTCTGGATCGTCGGGGCTGGCTTCCACAATCTTCGTGAGCGCCACGAAGCCGCAGAAAAGATTTCCCGCCGTGAGCAGGTTCGGCAGAAAATAAATTTTCAGCTTCGGTTCGTTGCCGCCGTTCGCCGGCGCGGGCGCTGCGTCGTTGGCCATAACGTTCCTTATGCGAGTTCCGCGAGAATGGTTTCGCCGCCGATCATCTTGTCGCCGAGTTTCACTTTGAGATTCGCGCTCAGCGGCAGATAGACGTCACCGCGCGAGCCGAATTGCACCAGGCTGATGCGTTCGCCCGCCGTGACGGTTTCGCCGGCGGCAGCCCAGACGTTGATGCGCCGCGCGATCAGGCCGGCGATGAGCCGCACGCCGAGCTTTTGCTCCGGCGCTTCGGCGGGGATGAAACCGATGAGTACATTTTCATTAAACGTGCCGCAGTCCGCGCGCGTGGCGCTGAGATACTGGCCGTCCTGATGTTTATGAAAAACCAGCTTGCCGGTGAGCGGCGCTTTCTGCACGTGGACATCGAAGACGTTAAGGAAAATTGAAACGCGCTTGCATTTTCCACCCATGAACTCCGGCTCGTTGGTTTCATCAATCAAATCCACCGTGCCGTGCGCGGGCGCGAGCACGAGTTTTTTGCCGGCGGGAACTTTCGCGTCCGGGTCGCGGAAAAAGTTGAAGGTGAAGACGGCGAACAGCACCCAGAGAAAGAGCAGCACGCCGCTCATGCTGAGGATGAAACCCGTGATTGCGTGCGCCAGAAAGCCGAACACCAGCAATAGCAGGAGCGCCGCCAGAGAGAAAAAGATGATCCGCAAGCCCGCCGCCCGCGCTTTGCCCGCATGTTTCATGCGGCCAAGGTAAGAAGGTGACGCAGCGCTTCAAAGATTAAAATGGCGGCACAAGCCGCGGCTTGATCCGATGCCCAGGGAGCGCGGCTGTGTCTGGAAGACAAGCCGCAGCATTTGGAAAAGCCCGGTTCGCTAAGGATTCGGACGCGCTGCGGCTGGTGCTCTGCACACAGCCGCGCTCCATTAACTGTGTGTGGCCACCTGCTTCAAGTATTCGATACTCTTGGCGGCGATTGTCTCTGCCCCTTCTTCAAAATTGAAAACCTCCACGGAAACAAACCCGCCATAGCCGACTTCCTTCAGCGTGCCGAGGATCGGTTTGAAATCCACGTCGCCAAAGCCCGGGCCTTTCAGGTTCTTGTCGTTCGCGTGGAAGTGCGCGAAGTGCGGCCACGATTCGCGGATGATTTGCGGAATCGGTTTCGGCTCCGAACACATTGCTTTCACGTCGAGAATGATTTTAATCGCCGGTGAGTTGAACGGTTTGATGAACTCAATCGCCGCTGCCGCTGTGTTGATGAAATTCGTTTCCGCCGGCGAGAGCGGCTCGAAACAAATTGTGACACCGCGATCTTCCGCGCGCTTTACCGCGTCGCGCAACGTCGCCGCCGTCCATTCCCACGCCTGATCGCCGGAAACGCCGGGCAAAAGATTCCGCTGCTTGGGCGAGCCGAGGACCATGATCGTGCCGCCCAAATCCGCGCAACAGTCCACGAGATCCACGAGATAATTCGCCGTGCGCGCGCGGATGACGCTATTGGTGTGGTTGAGATACAAGCCCTCCGGCTTCGCCAGCAACCAATGCAGGCCCACGATTTCAATTTTGTTTCTCGCGGCAAGATCGCGGATGCGCTGGCGTTCGGCGGCGGAGATTTCGTTGACGGAATTCGCCAGCGTGAACGGCGCGATCTCCAATCCGGAGTAACCGAGCCGGGCGATGTAGGGAAAAACGTCTTCCAGTTTCCAGCCCTGAAAAATCTCGTTGCAGATGGCGAACTTCATCGCTGAGATGATTCAAAGGTCGGTGGTGCGCAGGCAATCTCAATTCTCCGGATTTGAACAGGAGCAAACGGAGGCAACGGAGGAAATCCAACCACGACGCTGAGCAAAATCCGCCCCGAGCATCAGTCGGAACACAGCGGCGCGCGGCATTTATGCCGCTTCAAGTTCCGATGCGCCAAGAGTTCGTCCTCCTCAAAAGCATCTGATGCCGAAGCGGGCATAAATGCCGCGCGCCTTCGCATCCTCGGCTCATCTCCGTTTCCTCCGTTTCCTCCGGTTCTCCTTCTGTTGCCATTCCGCGCGTGAACTTCACTCGCAAATGTGCGAAGCCCGCGCGTCGCTCACGATTGAACGAACTGTTTCACGCTCAAACCCCCACGGCATCATCGCTGCTAAGAATTTTCCGGCGCATGAAACAACTCAGGCACAGAGCGCGGTTCAGCGGGTTCACCTTGATCGAGTTGCTGGTGGTCCTCGCGATCATCGCCATTCTGGCCGCCCTGCTTCTCCCGGCGCTCTCGCAGGCCAAGCTCCGTGCCAGGCGCGCCACCTGCGTGAACAATCTCCGGGAGACAGGGCTGGCCTTCCAGATGTTCGCCCACGACCACGGCCGGCTGCCCATGCACATCTCCACCAACGACGGCGGCTCGGCGGAATTTGCGACGGCGGAAAATCCCGGCGGCGCGTTCCGCCACTTCCAATCGCTCGCCGACGAACTCGTCACGCCGAAAATGTTGCTCTGTGCCACCGACACACGGCTGGCGGCGGCGAATTTTCCCGCGTTGCGAAATGAAAACCTGAGTTACTTCATCAATCTCGACGCCGAGGCCGGCAAGACCACGTCCATCCTCGCCGGCGACCGCAATCTCACGAACCACGAAGCCGCGACCGGCGTGTTGCGGCTGGACGCCAACTCCGCGCTGCGCTGGACGGCGGAGTTGCATCGCTACAAAGGCAATCTGCTGTTCGCCGACGGCCACGTGGAGGAACGCCGCTCCTCCCTGTTGCTGGCGGCGAACAGCGACGCCTCCGCGCGCTTCGCGATGCCGCAGATGGACGAGCCGAATCAAACACCGACGATGGCGGGGAACGGCGGCGGAACGTCCGGCGCAAGTGCGCCCACGCTTCCGCCGTCAACGCCGCCAACCGATCCCGCGCCGCAACACCCCAGCCGGGCGCAGACAGTTTCTTCCACCCCGCGAGTCGCTAACACAGGCGAAGCTGAGACGCGCGAAATTTCCAAACCCGCTCCGACCGCGGCGACGCTCGCCGACGCCACGCGCGCGACGCCGGACGATGAGGCCGTGATGGGCGAGTTCGATCTCAAGTTCGTGAAAACGCTGCAACGCGGACTGGCGACGTCCTATCTGTTGTTCCTGCTCTTGCTTCTGCTATATCTGGCGTTCAGGCTCTGGCTCTGGTGGAAGCGGCGGATGCAGCGCCGCGAGGCCCGGCTGATTGAAACCGCAATGACGGAGGAAATATGAAAAGCGACGCGAAGGAACCGAGCGGCGGATTTACGCTCATTGAATTGATCTCAGTGATCGTCATCGGGGCGTTTCTTGTGTTGGTGATTTTGCTTTTGCCAGCAATGGCGCGCGGCAGGGCGCGTGGATCAAGAATCAACTGCGTGAACAACGTCAAGCAAGTGGCTTTAGGATTTCGTCAATGGGCACTCGATAACAACGACAAATTCCCCATGCAGGTTTCCACTAACAGTGGCGGCACCATGGAACTTCTCTCCAAGGGCGCGGTTTATCCCCACTTCCAAGTCATGTCGAACGAACTGAATACGCCGAAGATTCTCCTCTGCCCAGAGGACAGTAAACGAAACTACGCCACCAGATTCTGGACGAATTTCAGCGACACGAACATCAGCTACTTCATCGGCGCTGACGCCGACCAGACGAATGCCTTTTTGTTTCTATCCGGAGACGACAACTTGCAGGTTGCTGGCAAACCTTGCAAACCCGGTCTGGCGGTTGTCTCAACCAATACAGTCTTGTCGTGGGCGAAAGCCCGGCATGAGAATCAAGGCAACGTCGCCATGACGGACGGCTCCGTGCAGATTCTTTCCGACTCAAGACTGATGCAGGCGCTGGTCGCGACAGGCCAGGCCACGAACCGTTTTCTCTTTCCCTGAATGGCAACAGATGAAGCAGTGCGAGGCGCAACTGATTGAAACAGCAATGGCGGAGGAAGTATGAAAACAGAATCAAACAAACCTGAGAGCGGACTAACACTCATGGAAGTGATCATCGCCATCGGGGTTTTGGTGATTTTGGCGTTGATCATGTTACCAGTTCCAACCGGACGCCAGAAAACGCACGCTCGGCGACTCGTTTGCGTCAATAACCTCAGACAGGTCGGTTTGGGATTTCGTCAGTGGATACCTGGTAGCTTTGACAAATTCCAAATGCAAATCTCGATTACCAATGGCGGAACGATGGAATTGATTTCGAGCGGCAGCGTTTATCCCCATTTCGCGATTATGTCCAACGAATTGAGGACACCAAAAATTCTACATTGTCCGACCGACAGCAAGCGGATCGAAGCGACGAATTTTTCGACAGGTTTCAGCGACGCGAACATCAGCTATTTCTTGGGAGTTGATGCCACCGAAGTAAGTCCTTCCCAATTTTTGGCGGGTGATGACAACCTGCTGGTGGATGGCAAACCTTTCACATCCGGTTTGTCAGTTGTCTCGACGAACACGGCCTTATCGTGGTCAGCCGCACGCCACAAGTTGCAAGGCAACGTCGCGCTGGCCGACGGTTCGGTGCAAGTCTTTTCCAATTTGAGACTGATGCAGGCGGTGGTCGCAACGGGGAACCCCACGAACCGACTGTTGTTTCCTTAGCCATTGTGAAAACCAAAGCTTCATCTGCCGCCGAGCATGCGTTCACGCGACGCGATTTGATTGCCGCACTCGCGGTCGTTGGCGCGCTGGTCGTCTGCGTGGCGTTGCCCTTCTTCGGACGGGCGCGCAGTCGGGCGCGTGCGATTTGCTGCAATTGCAACTTGAAGCAGATCGGCCTCGGTTTTCGGCAGTGGGCCATGGATCATTCGGAGAGTTATCAGATGGGAGTCTCGACGAATCTGGGCGGTTCGATGGAATACTTGGACAACGGGCAGACATTCCAACACTTCCGGGCAGCTTCGAACGAACTCAATACGCCCTTCGTTCTGGTTTGCCCCGAAGATTCGCGCGAACCGGTCAGAACCTTCGATAATTTTTTCTCCAACTCGAACCTGAGCTATTTTGTCGGCGTCGTGACGAACACTGAAAGCCCGTTAATGTTCCTCGCCGGAGATCGCCGAATTCTTGGCGGCAACAAACTGGCCAACGGAATTCTGGAACTGACTTCGGAAAATGTAATTGGCTGGGAAAAGGATTTGCACAAGAGCAGGAGCTATGGTGTCTTAGGCAACATCGCGCTCGCCGACGGAAGCGTTCAGGGATTTACTGATGCGCGCTTGCGTGAAGCTCTCAAGTACACGGGCGAAACGACGAACCGATTCTCAATGCCGTGAACTTCGGGTGTTGGTAGCCGGAACAAACTTCCCTCGCCGCGCATCTCACCGACAGCGGTAGCGCGCCGCACCAAACCGCGCTACGCTTCGTCATGCACGTTGTTGGACTCGGGACGGCCTCGCCCTCCCACCGTTATGCGCAGCGCGATTGCTGGGAGGCGTTGCAAAACTCCGCCCCGTTCGCCCGGCTCGCGCCGCGTTCGCGCGCCATCCTCAAAAAAGTCCTCTGCGCCGACAACGGCA
The DNA here is from genome assembly GCA_004297495.1 of Verrucomicrobiota bacterium. GTDB lineage: Bacteria > Verrucomicrobiota > Verrucomicrobiia > Limisphaerales > JADLHS01 > SCTL01. The sequence continues at coordinate 64 of SCTL01000342.1, read as the reverse complement.
TCGCCACGCGCCATCTCGCGCTCGATCCGCTCTCCGACGCGTTCGACCTCACGCCCGACGCGTT
>SCTL01000341.1 GCA_004297495.1 Verrucomicrobiota bacterium | reverse complement strand
CATGGCGCTGCGCTGGGCGGCGGTGGCGTTGCTCAGGAGCGCGGCCAATTCGCAACTCAGCGCGAACAGCTCGGCCGTTTTCATTTCGATCACGCGGAAATAATCCCGGCGCGATTGCTCGAAGTTGCGGCGATGTTGCGTCTGCAAAATTTCGCCGGAACAAACCGTGTTCGTCGCCGAAGCGACCGCGCGGCAGATGTCCGGCGTCGGGAAACTGGCCGCCAGCCGCAACGCCTGCGCGAAGAGACAATCCCCAAACAAGACGGCGATCTCATTTCCCCAATTTGCCGCCAGCGTCAGCCGGCCACGCCGGATTTCCGCCTCGTCCATCACGTCGTCATGCACCAGCGTGGCGAGATGCACCATCTCGATGATGACCGCAACCGTGACATGCGCATCTTCGACGCGGCCCAATGACCGGGCCGCGAGCGCCACGAGGGCGGGGCGGAGTTGTTTGCCGTTGCCGGTGAGCGCGTATTCCGCGTAGGGCGCGAGCTTGGAATCAAATTCGTTGACCTGTTGGGCGAGTCGCAAGCTGACAGCTTCCAGAAACGGTTCGACCGGCTCCACGATTTGTTTCCAGGAGCGGGTCAGATCGGGCTGCGGTGCTTCGGAGGAATCTCCTGACACAACTTTCGTTTGGGCTGCCAACATGCGCTCTCACCTTACTTTTGGCTGGAAAGCGAGTCAAACTTGTTTGCCGACCGCACGGCAATCCCGTCGAGTCCGTCGAAGCTCAAATCAAAGAAAAACGGCGCAAGCCTTTCGACTTGCGCCGCAATCTGATTGAGGCTGAAAACGATTACACGTCGTAGTAGAGGAAGAACTCGTAGGGATGCGGGCGCAAGCGAAGCGCGTCGGATTCCTTCCGCTTGTGGCTGATCCACATGTCGAGGAAGTCGCTGGTGAAGACGTCGCCCTTGAGCAGGAACGCGTGATCTTTTTCCAGATGATTCAGCGCTTCGTCGAGGCTGCCGCAGATTTGGGGAACTTTGGCGAGTTCCTCAGGCGGCAACTCGTACATGTTTTTGTCCATTGGTTCGCCGGGATCAATCTTGTTGAGGACGCCGTCGAGACCCGCCATGAGCAACGCGGTGTAGCAGAGATACGGATTCGCGCTGGGATCGGGCGGACGATATTCGATGCGCTTCGCCTTGGGGCTTTCGCTGAAGGTCGGAATGCGAATGGCGGCGGAACGATTGCGCGCGCTGTAGGCGAGATTCACCGGCGCTTCGTAGCCGGGGACAAGTCGCTTGTAGCTGTTCGTCGTGGGACTGCACAGCGCGCAGAGCGCTTTCGCGTGTTTGAGAATGCCGCCGATGTAGTAGAGCGCCATCTTCGAGAGGCCCGCGTATTCTTTTCCGGCGAACAACGGCTTGCCTTTGTTCCACAGCGATTGATGCGTGTGCATCCCGGAGCCGTTGTCGCCAAAGAGCGGCTTGGGCATGAACGTCACCGTTTTGCCGTGCTTCTTGGCGACGTTTTTGATGACGTATTTGTAGAGCATCATGTTGTCGGCGGTGCGCACCAGCGTGTCGAAGCGGAAATCAATTTCCGCCTGACCGGCGGTGGCGACTTCGTGATGCTGGCGTTCGATCTTGATGCCGAGTTCTTCCATCACCAGGCACATCTCGGTGCGGATGTCCTGCTGTGTATCCACCGGCGACACCGGGAAATAACCTTCCTTGTGCCGAATCTTGTAACCGAGATTCGGCATTTCGTCGCGGCCCGTATTCCAAATGGCTTCCTCGGAATCCACGGAGTAGAACGTGCCGTTGGATTTGTTGTCGTATTGGACGTTGTCGAAAATGAAGAACTCCGCTTCCGGTCCGAACACCGCCGTGTCCGCGAGGCCGGTGCTCTTGAGATAAGCTTCGCCGCGCTGCGCGATGCCGCGCGGGTCGCGATTGTAGGCTTCCTTCGTACCGGTCTCGGCGATGGTGCAGGTGACGGAGAGCGTCGGCACCGCCATGAATGGATCAATGAACGCGGAATCGGGATCGGGCATGGCGAGCATGTCGGAAGCCTCGATGGATTTCCAGCCGCGGATGGACGAGCCGTCGAAACCGAAGCCGTCCTCGAAGACGTCCTCGGTGAGTTCGCCGATGGGAACGGTGAAGTGCTGCCAGGTGCCGAACGTGTCCACGAACTTCACGTCCACCATTTTCGCCCCGGCCTGCTTGGCCATTTCGATTACGCTTTTGGGAGTGCTCATGTGATTTTCAATTTTACGGTCACGGGTTTGTTTGTG
>SCTL01000340.1 GCA_004297495.1 Verrucomicrobiota bacterium | reverse complement strand
GGCGGGCGTTAGGCAAAGTTCATGTTCGCACAACTCAAAAGCCTGTTCTCCAACGATATTGGGATAGACCTCGGGACCGCCAATTCCCTCGTTTACGTCCGTGATCGAGGCATTGTTCTGCGCGAACCTTCCGTGGTGGCGATTCAGGCGGGCACAACCAACGTGCTCGCCGTCGGTGACGAAGCCAAACGCATGCTCGGGCGCACGCCCGGCAACATCGTGGCCATTCGTCCGATGAAGGACGGCGTCATCGCCGACTTCGAGATCACCGAAGCCATGCTCCGCCACTTCATCCAGAAGGTTCACCACCGCAAATTGATCGCGCCTCGCGTGGTCGTGGCGGTGCCCTCAGGCATCACTGAAGTGGAGAAACGGGCTGTGAAAGACTCCGCCACTCACGCCGGCGCTCGCGAAGTGTATTTGATCGAGCAACCGATGGCCTCGGCCATCGGCGTCGGCCTCCCAGTCCATGAGCCGGCGGGCAACATGATCGTGGACATCGGCGGCGGCACTTGCGAAATCGCCATCATCTCGCTCGCCGGTATTGTCTTCAGCCGCAGCCTGCGGGTGGGCGGAGACGAATTCGATGAGACGATCATTGCGCACATGAAACGGGCCTACAACTTAATGATCGGTGAACGCACAGCGGAGGAAATTAAGATCCGGATTGGATCGGCCTTTGCGCTGGAGCAGGAATTAACCATGGAAGTAAAGGGCCGCGACCTCAGCAGTGGTCTCCCGAAGACGCTGACGATTCGTTCCGAGGAAGTTCGCGAAGCCCTGCATGAGCCGCTTTCAAGCATCCTGGAATCGGTCCGCTTGACGCTCGAACGTTGTCCCCCCGAACTCGCCGCTGATCTCGTGGATCGCGGCATTGTCATGGCGGGCGGCGGAGCGTTGTTGCGCGGCATAGACCGTTTGGTTGCGGAAGAAACCGGACTGCCCGTCCACATCGCTGACGATCCCCTCAGCGCCGTGGCCGAAGGCACGGGCCGCGTGTTGCAGGAATTGCAATTCCTCAAACGCGTCTCCACCAACTCCACCTAGTTCCTGCCGGCGTTCGCCAACGACTTTGTCGGTTGAGCGAACATGTTTAGACGACCGCAGTATCTCGCGGCAGCCATCGTGGCCTTGCTGGCGCTGGTTCTTTTGAGCCTGCCCAGCCACACGACTGCCCGCCTCAAGCTCGCCATCGGAAGTCTATTCGTTCCCCTCTTCGGTCTGGCCGGCGGCGCGCAGCAAGCCGGCAGTTCCGCCGTGGACGCCCTCACGCCGCGCCGGGAACTTCTCCGGCTCAACGACACGTTGATGCGCGAAAACTCGCGCCTCAAACTCGAAGCCGCCCAAGCCGCCGAAATCAACCGCGAGAACGTCCGCTTGCGCGAACTCGTCGGCTGGAAGAATCAGACGCCGGGAAAATTCAAACTCGCCAAAGTCATCTCGCGCGACCCGGCGAGTTGGTGGCGCACGATCCAGATTGACCTCGGCTCACAAGATGGCCTGCGCGAAAACCTCGCCGTCCGCACCACTGACGGACTCGTGGGTCGGATTTCTTCGGTCGGCCTGACCCGCTCCCAAGTCGTGCTGCTCGGCGACCCGAGTTGCCGCGTCGCCGCGGCGGTCGAGAATCCCACGAGCGAGGCTGGCGTGGTGAGTTCGGCGAGCGGACCGTTCGATGGTTCGCTGCTCGAGATGAATTATCTTTCGCACACCGCGATTATCAAACCCGGCCAACGCGTGTTCACCAGTGGACTGGGCGGAATTTTTCCACGCGGCATTTTCATCGGCAACATTGCCGAGACGCGCCTCTCCGAAAACGGACTTTACGTGCAAGCCCAGGTCAAGCTCGCCGCCAATCTCGGCGCGCTGGAGGAAGTGTGGGTGCTGATCCCATGAAGAAAAACGAACGTTCAACATTCAACATTCAACGCCCAACGTCGAAGGGAAGCCTCGTAGTTCACCGTCTTGGATGTTCGGAGTTGAATGTTGAATGTTGAATGTTTCCCCAACGATGATCCCCCTACCATCCATCCTCCTGCTCGCCGCCGCCGTGCTGACGGTCTTCTGCCAGGCTGCCGTGCCGGAAATGTTTCACTGGTTCGGTGCCCGCGTCAGCCTATTGCCGGCGTTGATGGTCTATGCCTCCTTGGAAACCGGCATTGTGACGGTGGCGTTGACTGCGACCGTGGGCGGACTTTGTTTTGATTCCCTCTCGATGAATCCGCTCGGCATTAGCGTCCTTCCGCTATTCATCGTCGGATTCGGCATGGAACTTCGCCGCGAACTTATTTTGCGCGAGCAACTCTTTGCCCAAATCGTCCTCGGCCTGCTCGCGAGCACGCTCGTGCCCGCGCTCACAATTGTTCTGCTGTTGAGCGGCGGGAAAAATCCATTGCTCGGCTGGGGCACGCTCGGCCAGTGGCTCGTGATGACGCTCGCCGGCGGAGTGGCGACGCCAGTTCTGTTTGAATGTTTTGGCTGGTTGAATCGCTCGCTCGGCTACCGCCCCGTGAGCGAATCCAGTTTTCACCCCGACCGCGAAATCCGGCGAGGCCGACACTAACTCCGATGCTTGTTTTCGACCAACTCAGAAAAGCCGACCCGCAACTCCGCTTGCTGGCGCTGATGCTTTGCGTCGGTCTGGCGATTCTGTCGGCGGGACTCTGGTGGGTGCAGGTGGTTCACGCGCGCGAGTTTCAGTCGCAGCTCGAATATCAATCCAGCCGCACCGTGCGCGTGCCGTCTTTGCGCGGAAAAATTCTCGACCGCAACGGCAAGGTGCTCGCCGAAAACCGGCCCAGCTACAACGTGAATCTTTATCTCGAAGATTTGCCGCCACAATTTCGCGCGGAATACCAGCGCCTTGCGCCCCGACAAATCGTCACCAACCGCGTTCCCTTTTGGCGGCGCTGGCTCGGCGCGAGCAATGTCACGACGCAATACGTCAAACTCGACGCCATTCAAAAAAGCAATCTCACCTGGCAGGTGCGCTTCAACGTTGCCAGCAACACCATCAACGAAGTCGCCACTCGCCTGCAACAACCCCGCGCGCTGGACTTCGCCGATTTTCAGAAACATTACCAGCAACGCCTCGCCCTGCCCTACCCCGTGCTGAAAAATCTGAACGACGTTCAGCTCGCGCGCTTCGAGGAACAATTCTCGATGACGCCCGGCATTGATCTCGACGTGCAATCGTCACGCATCTATCCGTTTGAAACCACCGCCGCGCATCTGCTCGGTTACGTCCGGCACGATGACAGTTCCGCCGAGGGCGAGTTCGCCGACTTCTATTACCGCCTGCCCGACTATCGCGGACAAGTGGGTATCGAGGGCGGCTACGACGCGGAACTGCGCGGGCGCGCGGGCGCGAAGACCGTGCTCATCAACAACCACGGCTATCGCCAGACCGAGAGCGTTCAGGAATACGCGGAAATCGGCAAACAAGTAACGCTCACGAT
>SCTL01000339.1 GCA_004297495.1 Verrucomicrobiota bacterium | reverse complement strand
TCTCAAGAACCGTTTGGCGGTGAGCCGCGGTGTCTTCGCCAGCGCGGCGCGCGACGAAAAAACCGGCGAGTTGATCCTGAAAGTCGTCAACGCCGCCGCCACGCCGACGGAAACGCAATTCAACTTAAACGGCGTGAAGTCTGTCACCGGCGGACAAGCCACGGTGCTCACGTCGGAGAATGGTAAAGATGAGAACTCGATCACCGAGCCACTCAAAGTTTCGCCGAAGACCGAAACGGTGGCTGCCAGCGGCGCGAACTTCAAACGCACGTTGCCTGGCAACTCGTTCACGGTGCTGAGGCTCAAAACGAAATAAGGCGCGTCTGGCGGACGGCGCGCGGGCGTCCCGCCCGCAGCGGCTCCGCACGGAGAGCGCCCGCAAATCTCCCACCGCTTTCGAGTAAGCGTGCGCTGCGACCGGGACGGTCGCGCGCCGGTCGCGCGGACGAAAAGGAACTTTGTTCGCGCCGAATTCTTGGCTAGGTTGCGCGCATGGATTTGCCCGCGCTGCAACCCGGCACGCTCTATCTGGTCGCCACGCCCATCGGCAATCTCGAAGACATCACGCTCCGCGCGCTGCGTGTGCTGCGCGAGTGCGACATCGTCGCCGCCGAAGACACGCGGCACAGTGGTCAGTTGCTCAAACATTTTCAAATCTCCAAGCCGCTGCTGAGTTATTTCCAATTCAACGAAGCAAAACGAAGCGAGGAAATCATCGAGCGTTTGCGGCGTGGCGAAAAGGTCGCGCTGGTCACCGACGCCGGCAGCCCCGGCATCAGCGACCCCGGCGAACGCGTGGTGAAGGCGGCGATTGCCGCTGGCCTGCGCGTGGAATCCGTCCCCGGCCCAGCGGCGCTGGTGGCCGCCCTCACCGCGAGCGGACTGCCCACGGACGAGTTTCACTTCATCGGCTTCCTGCCGCATAAATCCGGTCAACGGCGGAACAAACTTGAATCATTGAAAACTGTTCCCGGCACGCTGGTCATTTATGAATCGCCGTACCGCATCGAAAAGTTGCTGGGCGAACTAAACGGAGTTTTTCCTGAACGCAACGTCGTTCTCGCGCGCGAGTTGACAAAAAAGTTTGAAGAATTTTTGCGCGGCAAGCCCGCGGAACTTTTGGCGCTGGCGCAGAAGCGGTCGTTGAAGGGCGAATTTGTGGTGATGGTCGGGCCAGTCGCGTGGGAAACCAGTCGCGTTGAAGCGGAGGCGGGGCAGGGGAACTCGTAGTTCGCAAGCCCGGTCCCGCTTCACGCGCTTTACTTGAAGAAGTGAACCATGCAAAGCTGGCGCGTGCCACTCAATCGCCCAACCGTTTCGTTCGTAACCGCGAGTTTCGCCGTCTTGTCACTCTGCTTAGGCGCGCTCGCCGAGTCGCCACGCAAGATTGACGTCGCCTTCCCCACAGCTGAAGGCTTCGGCGCCCTCGCCAGCGGCGGACGCGATGGTGAGATCTATCGCGTCACAAATATTGACGACTCCGGCCCCGGCTCGTTCCGCGACGCCGTCAGCAAACCGCATCGCTTCGTTGTATTCGATGTCGGCGGAATCATTCGTCTCAAAGCAAACGTCTCCGTCGCCAGCCACATCACACTGGCTGGTCAAAGCGCGCCGGGCGATGGCATTTGCTTTTACGGACACTCCGTTTCGTTCAGCGGCAGCAGCAACGTCATCGTGCGCCACCTGCGTTTCCGCGAAGGCATCGGCGGAGACCGAGGCAAGTGCTCCGTCAATCTCTCCGGCGGCAGCGACATGATTTTCGACCATTGCAGCATCGAATGGGGACGCTGGGATTGCCTCGGCCTCACGCAAGGCAGCCACGACATCACCTTCCAGCATTGCATCATCGGCGAGGGCATTGACCCGCAACGCTTCGGCTCGCTCACCGATTCCGTGACCAACATCACCTACAGCCACAACCTCTGGATCAACAATCAAAGCCGCAACCCCAAGGCGAAAGGCACGATTCAATACCTCAACAACGTCGTCTATAACTGGGGCGTTACCGGCCTCGTGGGCGGACATTCCGCCGCCGACCATCAACTCGATTGCATCGGAAATTATTTCATCAAAGGCCCGTCCTCCAACGACCGCTTCGCCGGCCAGTTCAAAGCCACCGATCATGTTTTCCAAAAGGACAACTACGCCGACCTCGACCGCGACGGCAAACTCAATGGCCGCCTCCTCGTGGAAAAAGATTTCGGCGACGGCGAAAGCGCGCCGACGATTGCCGCGAAACCGTTTCTTACGCCACCCATTCCCGTCAAAGTGGACACCGCCTCCGCCGCCTACGAAAACGTTGTGAAGTCTGCCGGCGCTTCGTTGCACCGCGATTCCGTGGACGCACGCTTGATCTCGGAACTCACCTCCCTCGGCAAACTCGGAAAGATTTCGCACAACGAAACCCAAGCCGGGGGCATTGGTGAACTCAAGAGTGGAAAGCCGACCTTCGATTCCACCAAATTCAAGACCACCGCTGAATTGGAAGCATTTCTAAACAAACTGGCGGGCGATTGAGAATAGTTTTAGCGCTCGCCATCATCCCGGCCTTCTCCCCCGGGGCGAAGGAGAATCGTTCGCCGTCTTGCAAAATCTCTCTAGCCGGAAATTTTGGTGTTTCAAAAACGAATGCATGATAGAACAGCGTTGCGGCTCAAAAGATAATCTATGATTCCGAACGTTTTCATTAGCTCAACCGTCGAAGACCTTCACTATTTACGAGAAGGAATGCGCGAAGCTGTTGGCGAGCTTGCGTATCGGCCAGTGATGAGCGACTACGGCGAAGTTGGATACCTTAACCCGGAAACTGCGGCTCAATCTTGTTATCGGTCTATCAAGCAATGCCAGATTGCGGTGATAATCATTGGTTGCCGCTACGGAGAGCCTTCTGCGGAAGGTGGGGTTAGTGTTACGCACAAGGAGTTTCGAACCGCCAGAGATGAAGGAATCCCGCTAATCGCCTTTGTCGAAAAAGAGGTCATGTCGTTCAAGAAAGTGCACCATGCAAATAAGAATGAGAATGGGATAAAGAACTTCCCACGGATGGACAACCCGTCTCTCACGTTCGCTTTGCTTGATGAAATTACTGCATCCCCGTCCTACAATGGACTGATTCCGTTCACAAATGTCGCCGAGGCGAAAGCGTTGCTAAAGAAGCAGATTGCCGATCTCGTTGGCCAGAGCCTAACTCAAATCTTCAGTCCGATGCGTGCCGAAATTAAAGACGTCTTGGCTGAGATAAAGACACTTCGGCAAGAGTTCGTAGACCATCAGAAGAACGATCCCAGATTCCTTCAAACCGTTCGATTCATCATTGATGAAAACCGAGCCAAGGGCTTCAGGTATCTTATAGAGCACACAATTGGTCCAATAGACAAAGCAGTTTCCATCCTTTTTGAGGCAAAAACATTTGATGAATTCCTCGAAAGGGCGCACTGCAAACTGATCGTCAAGGAGGATTTAAGATTGGCTGCTGAAGCGAACCGAGCGCCAACCGAGATATTTGGTGCGATGTCATTCGGTGTTCCATCGCCGGATGACCCGACGGGCACAGCTAGAGCGGATTTTGTAATTCGGAAAAATCAAACGGTCGAGATGAATCCAGCAGCGCATTCACATTTCGATTGGACATACCACGCATTGAAAATGGAGATCGGCAACGAATAATTCTGCGGATTAACGTCAAGCATTCACCATTTCCGGCTCCACCCACTTCCCGTGTTCGCGAATCAGATCTACGAGGCGTTCCACGGCTTCGGCTTCGGGGATGTTGAATTTGATCGGCGTCTTGCCGACGTAGAGATTGATCTTGCCGGGCGCGCCGCCCACGTAGCCGAAGTCCGCGTCGGCCATTTCGCCCGGGCCGTTCACGATGCAGCCCATGATGGCGATCTTCACGCCCTTGAGATGTTCCGTGCGCGTCTTGATGCGCGCGGTCACGGTCTGCAAGTTGAACAGCGTCCGTCCGCACGACGGGCACGCGACGTAATCGGTCTTGAACGACCGGCAGCCCGCCGCCTGCAAGATGTTGTAAGCCAGCCGCAGCGATTGTCCACCGCCGGATTCGCCACGCACCAGAATCGCGTCGCCAATGCCGTCCGCCAGCAGCGAGCCGATGACGACGGAGGCGCGGAGCAGGGCGATTTTTGGTTCAAGCGGCCCGGAATTCCCCTCACCCGGCTTCGCCACCCTCTCCCCATCCGATGGGGAGAGGGACGGGGTGAGGGGCACGTTGCTGAAGTTGATGCAGTCCTTGAGGAGAATCGGATTGTTGCGGCCAAGCCGTTTCAACTTCACCGCGAGCAAACGGAACGCGGTGATGGCCGGAAGATTCACGCCGTCCTTCACCGTGACGAGTTGCGTGTCGCAGTTGATGTCGAAGTCCTGCGTCGGGTCTAGCTCGGCGACGTTCAAGTCTTCGTAAACTGCTTCCGGTTTCACGTCGTCTTTCGGACGAATCTTCGGCGCGACTTTGTCGAACGTCGCGCGCGTGACGACGACGCGGATGAGTTGTAG
>SCTL01000338.1 GCA_004297495.1 Verrucomicrobiota bacterium | reverse complement strand
CGCGCAATACGCGCTTTCCGTTTACGGCTTCACGAGTTTCCTCGCCACGCCCACCATTTCGCCGAACGGCGCGATTTACACCAATTCAGTGATCGTCACGCTTGCTGACGCCACGCCCGGCGCGACAATTTATTACACGCTCGATGGCACGACGCCCACGACCAACTCGCTGCTCTACACCGCGCCGATCACCATCACGACCACGCTCAACTTGTCAGCCATCGCCGTGAAATCCGGCGCGGCCAACAGCGGCGTGGCCTCCGCGTCGTTCATCAACAGCGCCGCGCTCGGCAGCGGCACGGGCTTGCTGGGCCAATACTGGTCGAACACCACCGCCACGGTTTTCTCGAACGTGAACTTCGCGACGGCCGCCACGCTCACGCGCACGGACGCGGTGGTGAATTTCAACTGGAGCAACGCCGCGCCGAGCGCCGTCATTGGCACGACGAATTACGCGGTGCGCTGGACCGGTTCGGTGCAGCCGCAATACAGCGAGACTTACACGTTCAAGACCGTCGCCGACGATGGCGTGCGTCTTTGGATCAACGGCCAGTTGCTCGTCAACGACTGGACGACGCACACGACTGCGACGACGAACAGCGGCGTCATCACGCTCACCGCGCAACAGCTTTACAACGTCCGCATGGATTATTTCCAGAACACGAGCAACGCCGTCGCGCAACTGTTGTGGAGCAGCGCATCCACGGCGCTGAACGTCGTCCCGCAGACGCAGCTTTATCCCTATTCAAATCCGCCACCGACTGTCGTCATGACCTTGCCGGCCAACGGCGCGACCTACACCGCGTCCGCCAGCGTGACGCTCGGCGCGGATGCGGACGCGCCTTACAATCCGATCAGCACGGTGAGTTTTTACGCGAACGGAAGTTTGCTCGGCACGTTGAGCAACAGTCCCTACGCGCCGTCGTATTTCATGACGGCGACCGGCTTGGGCACGGGCAGCTACGCACTGACCGCCGTGGCCACGGACGGCAGCGGCTTGAGCAGCACATCGTCGCCTGTGAACATCACCGTCACCGCCGGCAGCGGACAACCCTACGGCCTCACGACGAACGGCGCCGTGTCCGCGTTCCTGAACATGCCCACGACTTCCGGCGGTTCGTTGCCGGCGTTGCTCTCGGGCAGCGGAGTATTTGCCAGCACGCCGACGCGCACGCCCGCCAGCGGAGTCATCCCTTTCACTCCCAACACCGCGCTCTGGTCCGACGCGGCGGCGAAGTCCCGTTACCTCGCCGTGCCTCGCGGCAGCGGCCTCATCACGCGCGATCAGCAAATTGGTTTCACCACCAATCATTTCTGGACGTTCCCGTCCGGCACGGTGTTCGTGAAAAACTTTGATCTCGTCGTGAACGAAACAAATACGAACGTCCCGTTGCGGCGATTGGAAACGCGCCTCCTCGTGCGCGACATCAATGGCGCAGTTTACGGCGTCACTTACAAATGGCGCGCGGACAACGGCGATGCCGACTTGCTTTCCACGAGTCTCAACGAAGACATCATCATCACCAACGGCGCGGGCATCCGCACGCAGACGTGGTATTACCCCAGCCCGTCGGACTGCCTCACGTGCCACACGCCGCAGGCTGGCTACGTGCTCGGCGTCAACACGCGCCAGCTCAACGGCAGCGTGACTTATCCCGCCACCGGCAACACGGACAATCAGCTCCGCACGCTGAACCGGCTCGGGCTGCTGTATCCCGCGTTCAACGAGACGAACATTTCCGGCCTCGCGAAAATGTCCGCGCTCTCGGACTTGAGCGCGTCGCTCGAACAACGTTCGCGTTCCTATCTCGATGCGAACTGCGCCCAGTGCCATCGCCCTGGCGGCGCGGGCATCACGTTCGACGCGCGCTACGACACAGCGTTGGCGAGCCAGAACATCGTCGGCACGCCGGCGTCGTCCTCGCTCGGCATTGACAACGCGCACGTCGTTCAACCGAAAGACATCTGGCGCTCCGTGCTGCACGTCCGCATGAACACGGCGACCAATTCTTACAAGATGCCGCCGCTCGCTCGCACACTCATTGACACCAACGCCGTGCAAGTCGTCGGCGACTGGATCAATAGTCTCGCCGGCACGCCCGCGCTCGCGCCGCCCGGCATCACGCCCAACGGCGGCGCGTTTGGCGGGTCGGTCAGCGTCACGCTCACTTCGTCCGACACAAACGCCGCGCTCTACTACACGCTCGACGGCGCGCTGCCGACGACCAACTCATTGCTCTACTCCGCGCCGCTGTTGCTGACAAGCAACGCGACGCTATCCGCGAGCGCGTTCGAGACGGGCTACATCAACAGCGTGGCTGCCAGCGCCGCGTTCACGGTTACGCCGGTGATCCATTTCACCTCGGGCGGTTTCCTGACGAACGGGCAGTTCCAACTCGGCTTCTACGGTTTCACGGGCCAGACTTATGTTTTGTTGGCCAGCACGAATCTGGTGAACTGGACTTCGCTCTCGACCAACCTGGCGGTGACGAACCAGTTCTGGCTGACCGATCCCGGCGCGAGCAATTTCCCGTATCGCTTCTACCGCGCGCTCCAGCAATGATGCCGCCGGCCGGATGGAAAAAACATTTCATCACCGTCGGTCTTGCCGCGCGTTCCTGCTGAATCAACGGCTGGTCGCGATCACGATCCTTGTCGTGGATGCGACCGTTTCGGCATTCGCCCAATCAGACGTTCGTACCAACTCACTCAATCCCGTCACAGTCACCGGCAGCCGCGTCGAGACAGCGAGCTTCAATGCGCCTTTCTCAGTGGACGTCGCGGAAGTGAATCCCGCCGGCATCGCGCAGCCCGGCGTCAACGTCTCGGAAGTGCTCGCGGGCATTCCGGGACTCGTTGTCCAGAACCGCCAGAACTACGCGCAGGACTTGCAGATTTCCGTGCGCGGTTTCGGCGCGCGCTCCGCGTTCGGCGTGCGTGGTGTGAAGCTCATCACCGACGGCATCCCCGCCACCAATCCCGATGGACAGGGCCAGGCCGCGACTTTCAATCTCGACACCGCCGAGCGCATCGAAGTTTTGCGCGGGCCGTTCGCGACGATTTACGGCAACGATTCCGGCGGCGTGATTCAACTGTTCTCGCGCGACGGCAAGGGCGAGCCGCGCGTTCACGCCGGTGTGGTGGGCGGCTCGTGGGGCGCGATCAAGGTGGACGTCGGTTCCGAAGGCGAGGCGGGCGGCGTGGGTTACGTGCTCGACGGTTCGCGCTTCGAGACTGCCGGCTTTCGCGAGCACAGCGCGGCGACGCGCTATCAGGAATTCGCGAAGTTCAATTTTGAACCGGACGAGCACAGCCGCCTCACTGTGGTTGCCAGCGGATTGCAACAACCGGAAACGCAGGACCCGCTCGGCCTCACGTGGGCGACTTACCAGACGAATTCGCAGGCGGTCGAGCCGCAGGCGCTGACGTTCAACACGCGCAAGAGCATCGAGCACGAGCAGGCGGGCGCGACTTACGAGCGACGATTCGGTGACGAGAACCGGCTGCAATTGCTGGCTTACGGCGGGCAGCGCAGCGTGGTTCAATACCTGGCGATTCCCCGGGCTCCGCA
>SCTL01000337.1 GCA_004297495.1 Verrucomicrobiota bacterium | reverse complement strand
AAGCAGCAGCCCGGCAAGCAGTCAGACCGTCAACGGCCTCGTCCTGAACGCGGGCAACTCCGTCGTCGCCGCTGCGCCCGTTTCGGGAGTGAGTTTGCCGTCGGTGACGCTGGGCGCGATCACAGAAAATGTCGGCGGCACGGTGGAATTCGTCGGCCCGGCCACGATCGGCTCCGCCGGCAATGTCGCTGCGACCGTTACCATCACCACGACTACGACGGCGGACACGGGCGGGGTTATTGGCGGGATGGGCCTCGGCCAGAACGGCGCTTTCGCGACCGTGGGTTTGTATGACTGGGCCACCACGAACAATGCGGCGTCGCCGTTCACCATCATTGGCGGCAGCCAGGTGCCGGGCTTCTATCAGACAACGGGCGTGAACACGGCGGGCAATTACGACGTGAACAGCGGTGGCGCGAACACGGTCGGCAATGCCGCCGGCGCTTCCACGCTGCGCTTCAACCAGAACGCCTCGCTGATGGTGAGCAATACCGCGTTCACGTTCCAGAATTGTCAGGGAATTTTGGTCACGCCCAATTGCGGCGCGCACAACGAAACGGTTGCCGGCGTGTCGCTGGAGTTTTATCGCAGCACCAGCGGCGGCCAGAGCTACGGCGTGATCTGGCAGAACAACACGCTGGGCTATCTGGTTTGCCCCATCGAACTCGGCCACGGCCGACAGACCGGCCAGAACAACGGCCTCGTGCAATCCGGTCCCGGCACGGTTGTTTACAGCGGCGTCAACACCTACGAACTCGGCGCGTATCTCAACGGCGGTTTTTCCGTCGTGACCGCCTACACCGGATTCGGCCAGACGAACAATGGTTACAACTCCGTCTCAGCAGTCCGGCTGAACGGCGGCACCGTCGTCGGCAACGCGACTTTTGTCCACAGTCAGGCGGGCGCGAACGCGCGCCCGTTCGTGCTCGGCAACAACGGCGGCGGATTGGCTGCTACTGCCGGCAACGCGATGACCGTGGATGGTTTGGTGAGCAGCGCTGCGGACGCCGGCCCGTTGACGATCGGCATCGCCGCCTCCAGCGCGAACAACAACACCGCCGGTTTGTTACCGGGCAGCGGAGCGGGCACGGCAAACACGACGCCGGTTTACGCCACCGGCACCGTGGTGTTGAGCAACGCCAACTCCTACACCGGCGGCACGATTCTCCAAAGCGGCACGCTGAACTTCAACGGCATCTTCGCGCTCGGCGGCGCGAATTACGGCGGGCTGACCTTCAACGGCGGCACGTTGCAATACGTCGCCAGTTTCCCGGGCAACAACGGCTCGGCGGACCTGACCTCCATCGGCTCGGCGGGCATCACTCTCGCGGCGGGCGGCGGCACGATTGATTTGAACGGCAACGTTGTCACTTACGGCGGCTCCATCGGCAACGGCGGCAGCGGCTCGCTGCTCGTGAAAAGTTCGCTGGCTGGAGGCGTGCTGAATTTGCAGGGCGCAAACAGTTATTCCGGTAACACGACCGTGACCAACGCCACTCTGGTCATCAACAACGCCAGCGGCTCCGCAACCGGCTTGGGAAATGTGCTGGTGCAAAACGCCGCCACGCTTGGCGGCACAGGCTCGGTGGCCGGCTCAGTTACGGTGGCTTCCGGCGGCACGCTCATGCCGGGCGGCGGATTTTACGATCTCGGCATCGGCAACGATCTGACGCTGGCGGCAGGCAGCAAAACGTGGATGCAAATTCAGCACCTGCCGTTGTCGAACAACGTCGTCAACATCGCCGACACCTTCACGGCGGGCGGCACCCTCATCGTCACCAATCTCGGCGGCGCGCTGGCAAACGGTGATGCCTTCCAACTTTTCAATGCGCTGAATTATGCCGGTTCGTTCAGCACCCTGACGCTGCCGGCGCTGACCAACGGTCTCGTCTGGGATACCACCGCGCTCAACACGAGCGGCCTGATCGCGGTTACCACCGTCGCGCCACCGACGTTCGACTCGTTCACCCGCCTGGCCGATGGCAACTTTCGCCTCGGCTTTTCCGGCACGAGCGGGGTGAACTACGAGATTCGCGCCAGCACCAACGTGCTGGCAGCTCCGTACACCGCCTGGACCTTGCTCGGCAGCGGAACCTTCAACGGCAGCGCCGTCATCTACGACGATTTGTCGGCGACGAATTTCCCGCAACGCTACTACCTCATCCGCGTCCCGTGATTCATGCTGAATTTGAACGGACCGCCGAGCGGGTTCAACCGCATCCATCCTACGGCGTCGCCAGTTCCGGCGATAGTCAGCCCATGCCGCTTCAAGTACTTTCCTGTATCGCCGGATTTGGGACGCTTTCGTCTTCGCTCTGGTGACGATCTTGGAACAATGAAACGCTTTGTACTTGGGATTCTCGCGCTGGCGCTGTTTCTCTCTGTCGTATCGGCTCACGCCCAGCGGCAGATGGAAAAACTCGGACGCGGCGTCGTCGTGCTGCACTCGGCCACCTCGCAGGCCTACATCGGTTGGCGATTGTTCGCGACGGACCCATCGGACGTGGGCTTCAACGTCTATCGTTCCGCGAACGGCGCGGCGGGCGTGAAGTTGAACACCTCCGTCATCACCAACACCACCGACTTTCTGGACACCGGCGCGAACTTCACCGTGTCGAACGCGTGGTATGTCGTCCCCGTCCTCAACGGCGTCGAGCAAACGCCGAGCGCGCCGTACGGTCTCGTCGCGAATTCTCCCGTGCGCCTCTACGTGCCGCTCGCGTTGCAACCGGTCGCCGGTGGACTCTATCCGCCCTACGATGTGAAGTTCTGTTGGGTTGGCGATTTCGACGGCGACGGCGAATATGATTACCTCGTGGACCGACTCTCCACTACCACGGCGTCCAATCAATATCTCCAGGCCTACAAGCGCGACGGCACTTTGCTCTGGCAGATGGACATGGGCTACAACAGCACGAACCAATACAACATCGAGCCGGGCGCGTCGGCCATCAGCATCGGCCACGGAGACAACGTCACGGTTTATGATCTCGACGGCGACGGCAAGGCGGAGGTCTGTGTGCGGACGGCGCGCGGCGTGGTGTTGCCGGACAGCACCGTCGTCACCGGCCCGGATGATACGACGCAGTATCTGTCCATCCTCAACGGACTGACCGGCGCGGAACTCGCCCGCACCACCATCACCAACATGTGGCCCGGCGACGGTCCGATGAGCGGCCACTTCGGCATCATGTATTGCGACGGCGTGCATCCGAGCGTCTTGTTGCACATTGAAAACCGCAACAGTTCCGACGCGTTCCAGCGCGAGACGATGACTTATGATTTTCGCAACGGCCAGTTGACGCGCCGCTGGTTTCACACCCCGGCGCCGGGCGCCAATGAATCCTGGGGTCACCAGATTCGCATCATGGACGTGAACCATGACGGCATTGACGACCTGATCAATGTCGGTTCCGTGCTGAACGGCGCGAACGGCCAGACGC
>SCTL01000336.1 GCA_004297495.1 Verrucomicrobiota bacterium | reverse complement strand
TGAGCGTTGAATGTTGAGTGTTTCCCCCTCCGAGCCATCACTCCCGCTTGCCGACGGCCAGGTAGCCGATCAAACCCAGCCCAATCGCGACCGCGAGCAGGCTCACGTACAGCGCGTTGAGCGAGGGTTGGTAGCGGAACTCGACGGCGTGATCGCCCGGCTCGAGTTGCACACCGCGCATCACGTAATTGCAGCGCAAGAGTCGCGCGGGTTTGCCATCCACCGTCACGTGCCAGTCGGGATCGTGTTTGTCATTGAGCAGCAACACCGACGGCGCGGTGGCTTTGGCTTGCAACGAAATCCGCGTGGGCTGGTAGCTCTTGAATTCAACGCTTCCTGAGTTGGCGTTCGTTGAAATTGCCGGAGCGATTTGATCGGCGACGAGCACGGTTTGCGCGGGATCAAATTCCTTGTCGGCCATGCGTTCGAGCGTGGCGTCGTCGTTGGTGCTGACCTGCCAGTTGGAATAAACCTTCGCCCGGGGCAACGCGCCGGTGAATTCAATCAACGCGTATGGCCCCGTGGAATTCGTACGCGTCAGGATCGGTCCGCCGCCGCGCGTCTGGTAAAATTCAAACGGCATGAGGTCGCGATACAAGCCGGGCGAATTGAACTCGCGATTCAACGCCTCGCCCAGTCCGAGCGGGCCGAGCAGGTAGCGGTTGTTCATCAACTGCCAGCGGCGCGGGATGTGATGCAGCGTGTTGGTGCTGCGATCAAAGAACAGCGCGCCCTCGAACGCCTGCACTTCCTTCGGCACGCGCGACATTTGCACGATGCTGATGGTTTGGATGTTGAAATACTGGAAGAGATGCTGCGTCCACTCGATGCCGTACACCTGACTGAGCAAACCGTATTGCGACGGAATAAACGGATCGGCGATGGCGACGCGATGTTCGTAGGGCTTTTGTTTCAAGAAGGCGATCACCGGATTGTCGCCGGCTTCGAGATATTTTTCCTTCCAGTTGTAAGTGATGATCCAAGGCGTGTTCGCGTAGCCGAGGTCCGCCACGAGCGCCGCGCCAAGCAGCACCGCCGCGAGCTTGGAACGCGCGCCGCTGAAGTAGCCGCTAAACGCCACGATGACGAGCGCGAGTTGCGGCAGGAGGATGACGATGAATTTTCCCACCTGGCCGACGCTGAAATTGAGCTGGGCCTTGGCCAGCGCCGCCGCGCCGGCGGGGTTGGGCGCTTCACCGCGTTGGGCGGATTCCAGTTCGTGCATCTGCGCGAGATTGGCGGCGAGGACGGTTTGTTGTTTGGAATACGCCAGCCACGAAACCACGGCGAGACCGATGGCCAGCAATGAGCCGAGCACCCAGCGGCGGTCGAAGCCCGTCGCCTTTGCCCACCAACCTTGCAATTGCGCCACCAGATCGCGCGCGGGCGCGGCATTCAGAATGTAACGCTGCCACAAACCATGCGCGCCGTAAGCGAAGAGAATCACCAGCGCCCATTCCAGGATGTGCATGAACTTGGCGGGATTGCGGATCGTGGAAACGTAAGGCAGCGCGTAGAAGAACTGGTAGAACGGCGCGAATCGTCCGAACGCGAACAGCAGCGAGACCACGGCCACGGCGGACCAGAACCAGATCATCTTTCGCTGGCGAGGATTGAAAACCGAGTTCGCGCCGCGGAACGATTGCAACGCCGCCCAGATCGCGAGAATCAACACGAGTTGTCCCGCGTAACCGCCGCCGCCGCCGTAGCGGATGAATCCTTGCGGCTGCATCTGGAGTTGAACCTCCTTGCCCGGCGCTTTCGCGGCGTAAAGTCTCACGACTTCGGCGCGCAGTTCGGAAATGTATTTCCCCGACGCTTTCACTTCGCCGATGAGCGGCAAGGTGAGATTGCCCTTGCCGTCAATTTGCTGCGCGTGGCTCAACTCGCGCGAACCCGCCACCGCCGTCGCGATGACGTCGCCGGCTTGCAACGGGCTGTCGCCGAAGTAGCGATCCCAGTGCGGGTCGCGTCCGCCCTTGCCCCAGTAAGAGCCGCCGTCCGGCGTGTCCATGCGGAAACCGAACAAGCCGGGCACGATCATGTCGAGCGCCTCGCTCTTGGGCAGACTCCATTGCGTGCAGTAGTCCCAGCGCGCGCGTTTGGTTTCCGGGTCCTGTTCCGTGCCGGCAATGCCTTTGATCTGCGTGCCGATCAAC
>SCTL01000335.1 GCA_004297495.1 Verrucomicrobiota bacterium | reverse complement strand
CTGGGACTGGCCGTGGTGTTCCTGCTGCTCGGCGACGTATTTGTGTTCGCCCGGCGGCAGGAATCTTTGCGAACAAAATTTTTCACCTATGGCGCGCTGCTGGTTTTCGCCTTCGCGGTGCTGGCACTGGGTTACCGATTCGGCTGGCAATCGCTCGCGCCGCGACTGGATGGATTGCGCGAGGGCATGGAGGGGCGCGAGGAGATGTTTGAAAACGCGCGCCCGATGGCGCGGGATTATCCGCTCTACGGCACCGGGCCGGGAACGTTTGCCACGGTGTTTCAACTTTACCGCGCGAGCACGGAAACCTACTGGCCGGCGCAGTTGCACAACGACTGGCTGGAGACGCGCATCACTTTTGGCGTGGTGGGACTCGGGATGATCGTGCTCGCGCTGGCGTGCGTGGTGGCGCGCTGGTTCGGTCGCGGCGGCATCCACGGCGGGCGACGGTTCATGACGATGAGCTGGCTGGCATTGGCGGGCTGTCTCTCGCACGCGCTCATGGATTTTCCGTTCCAGATTTATTCCATCCTGTTTTTGTTCACGACGCTGTGCGCAATGTTGAGCGCGTTGAGCCGGCGGACGTAGCCGGCCAGAGATTTCACAGGAGGAAACGGAGGAAACAGAGATTCAAAACCTGGTCGCTCTGCCCGGACAGCCTGCACTGATTGCCGGAATTCATTTCTCCTGTGGATGCTGAAGCGGGCTAAAGCCCGCGCGCCGGGACGCGGCGTTCACGTCGCTTCATCGTTCGACCGAGCGCAAATCCCCGGTAACGTCTGAAAACTGTTTCGTCAACCGATTCAATCCTCTGTTTCCTCCGTTTCCTCCTGTGCACTCACCCCAATGCCGATTTGCGCGCGTCACCAGCCTTGACGAGAGATTCGCGGGGCAGTTGCAAGAGCGTTTGCCGTCCGAGAAAATCCAGCAGCACGGCCACGCGTTCGCGCGCGGGCAGATAAGTTTGCACCACCGCTGACAAGCCGTGAAACGCGCCGCTGGCAATGGTGACTTCATCGCCGGGCAAAAGCGCGTCACCGATCACACGCACGGCTTCATCGCCAATGGCGCTTTTCAATTCGGCAATCACCGCGTCCGGCACACTGGGCCAGCCCTCGCCGAAATGCACGATCCCGCTCACGCCCCGCGCGTGTTGCACGCGACGGAGATAGAGGCGCAGTTCGAAGCGCGCGAACAGGTAGCCGGGAAAAAGCGCCTCGGTGAACCATTTTGGCCCGCGCGCGGTGGCGCGACGGAATTTTACGCGCGGGAGAAAAACTTCGACGGCTTCGTCCTGCTGTAGATGCGCGGCGGCGATGTGTTCGTGCTTGGGTTTAGCGCGGAGACAGAACCAGGCGGG
The DNA here is from genome assembly GCA_004297495.1 of Verrucomicrobiota bacterium. Lineage (GTDB taxonomy): Bacteria > Verrucomicrobiota > Verrucomicrobiia > Limisphaerales > JADLHS01 > SCTL01. The sequence goes on along the minus strand of SCTL01000335.1, from coordinate 4,850 downwards.
AGTTGAACTGGGTTCAGGCGCTTTCAAGATTGTCGGTCCGCCACCGCGCGCGTTGCCTCACGCCGGCTTGGCGGGGTACGGTTTGTAGTAATCCTTGTAGCGATAATAGTAGTAGTAATCGCCGGAGCCGGTCTGCACGGCGTTAAAGACGAGGCCGAGCACGGGGACGTTGCGTTGGTAGAGCAGTTCGAGCGCGGCGCGGGCGACACGCCCGGAGGTTTCGCCGGCGCGAATCACGAAAATGGTTCCATCAATGAGCGGCGCAAGACTCGTCACGTCGTCCGCCGCCATCACGGGGGCGGTGTCCACGACCACGCAGTCGTATTCGGCGGCGGCGGCCTTGAGAAAGTCCTTGGTGTCCTGGTGGACGAACAGTTCGCTGGAGCGCTGCGTGGTGCCGCCGCGTGGCAGCAAATCGAGATTGGCGACGCCGGTTTTGCAGATGCAGTTTCGCCAGTCTTTTTTTGCGAGCAAGACTTCGCTGAGGCCGGTTTCGGGTTTGAGACCAAAGCGCGCGTGGAGCAAACCCTTCCGCAAATCGGCGTCCACGAGGAGCGTCCTGGATCCGGTGATGGCGAGGGTGATGGCAAGATTGGCGGCGGTCATGGACTTGCCGTCGTTGGGAACGGAACTGGTGACCAGCAACGTGCGCCGCTTGTTGCCGCCTTCGTTCATGTAGAGCAACGAGGAGCGCAGATTGCGGTAAGCCTCGACAAATTGATGCCGAGGGTCTTCGGCGTGGATCAGGCCGAGATGCTTCTGGCCTTTCTCCAGACCTTCGTGCGGAATCTGGCCGAGCACTTCCTCATCGAACAGGTCTTGCAAATCCGTGTAGGAATTCATGCGGTCATCGAGCCGGTCCAACAGGAGCAGAATCGCGAGGCTCGCGCCCAGGCCGATCAATCCCGCCTTGAACAGGCTTTGAATAATCGGCGGGCGCTCGGGTACGGCGTCGAAGGCGGGCTCCATGATGGTCACGCTTTCAGGACTGATTTCCTTGTTCACGTCCAACGTCTGCATGGTGGCGAGGAGACGATCATAGAGCGCCTGCACGCGGGACTGGCCGGCCTTGAGCTTTTGATACTCGGCGGTGCGCTGGCTGATGCTGAGATTCTTGGCGTCCCATTCGACGACGTCTTTCTCAACGTTGGTGATTTGCAGTTCGAGGGACTTTTTCAAGTTCTCCAGGTATTCGGAAGTCTGTTTGCGATAGGTATTCAACAACCGCTCTTGTTGCGCGATCTCCTCATTGATGCCGATCAGTCTTGGATGCTTCGGGCGGAGATATTCCTCCAGTCGCTCCTTTTCCGCGAGCAAGACGGTGCGCTTCTGGTAAGTGAGTTCGTAGTTGGCGTTCCGCCCACCCCCACCCCGCTCCGAGCCAGCCTCCGAAGAGGTGGACGCCACGCCTTGCTGGCGCTGGCGCTCAATGTTCTGATCCAGCGTCATCGTGGTGAGCAAGTCGTATTCGGATTTCAGGTCGGCCAGCTTGCGCGTGAGCGAGGCGAGATACATGCCGTAGTTGTTGCCCTGTTCCTGGAGCAAGACGACGCTGTTGGTCTTTTGAAATTCGGCGAGTTCCTCGTCCGACTTTTTCAAGTCGCGTTGCAGGTGGAGGATTTCCTCGGTCAAACCGGCGAGCGTGGTGTCGGAGGTTTTCTCACGCATTTCGCGTTTGAGCTTGATGTATTCCTCCATGCACGCTTGGAGAAACGCCTTCACGTACTGCGGATCGTGGCCGATGGCGCGCACGACGAAGATGGTGGTCTTGGGCGTGATGGCCACGCTGAGTTCAGCGGGCTGCACCACGATGTCGGGCCGCTGGGCCACGGCCCGCGCGTGGGCGCGCTGCACGACGACCGGGCTTTGCATGAGCGCCTGCTGCGTGCCGAGGAAGTTGGAGAGTTCCTCGGTATAGACGGACGTTTCCTGGATCGAGAGTTTGATGCTCACGATCATGCGGCCAATGGAGATGAAACGTTGGGGTGCAAACCAGGAGAGCGCGCCTTGAATCACCAGTGCGATGAAAACGCAGGAGAAGGGAATCCACCAGCGCTGCTTGAGCAGCCGTTTGTAGCGATAGACGCGCGAATGGAATCGCGCGGCCCAACTGGAGCGGTCGTGTGTCGGCGTCGGAGTGGGTTCGTTCATCGCAGGTCAGTAATTAAGGAGGCGCGTCGGGACGAGGATGAAGTCTTCCGGTTGCACGGCCACGTCCTTCTCCGTTTTTCCGTCCTCCAAAATCTCCTTCATGTTCAGCTCGATGGTTTCCTTTTTGCCGTTGGCGTCCGGCGCGCGCACCAGCTTCACTTTTTTCTTGTTGGCGAAATCGGCGAACCCGCCGGCGCGCAGGATGGCTTTGCCGACGGTGAGGTTGTCGTTGACCATCATGTCAATCGCGCCCTGGCTGCGCACCTGCCCCCAGACATAGACGCGCCCGAGCAAACGATTCGCCGCGTCCACCGCCACGATGACCGTGGCGCGCTTGTAGTATTCCTGCTCCAACTGCGCCTTGATGGTTTCCGAGAGTTGCTTGCACGTCTTGTCCTGCGCGAGCACGCGGCCGATATACGGCACGTCCACTTCGCCCGAATCCATCACGAGCAAAGGTTTCGGCAGTTCGCGATCTTCGAGGATTTGAAAACTCAGCCGGTCGCCGATGCGTAATTTATATTTGTCATCCGCGGAATAGGCGACTGCCGGCACGTTCGTGGCTGACAGGTTGTTGGTGGCGGTCGCGGCGTTCGACACGGCGGCAATCGCGCCCGCGGGTTTGGCCGCGTCGCCGAGCGGATATTCTTTGAACACCTGTGCGTGGGCCGAAAGTCCCGCGAACAGGCACAACAAAAACAGTCTGCACATATTCAAGCTCACAGTCTTTAGAATCGGTAGTTGAAATTCAAGCTTACGCTGTTGACCGTGTAGTTGTGCCCCGCCGTCTGGGAATTGCGGATGGCGACGTGATAAGTGAGTCCGGTGCTTAGCTTCTCCGTCAAGGGCCGGTCCAGCGAGATGCCCGTTTGAAATTGCGAGAAGACTTCGCCCGCGCCGGAGATTTCGCTGCCGTGTTGATAACTGAACGGCGTGCGCAGTCCGATCTTCCGCAGCAAATGCCATTCAAGTACCAGGCTCGCGTCGTAATTCTCGTATGTCTGCCCGAAGAAGGAGAGGTTCACGCCCCGGCTGCCGCTCAACGTGTAGCTCAAATACTTGTTCAACCGATGCGTCAGGCTCAGGTCAACATAGATGAGCGTGGTGTCCGTCAGCAAAACAAACGCCCCGGTCTTCTCGGGCGAATAAACCGTGTAGCCGACGCTGGCGCGAAACGACAAATACTCGCTCGCCTGATATTTCGCGAACGTACCGAGATTCCATTGAAACGCGTTTGGCGTGTTCGTCGAAGAATAACTGATATTCCCCGCACCAGCCTCCAGACCAAGCTGCAACTCCGGCCAGAAGTACGCCCCGACCTGCGCGTAGAGCGAGTCGGTATTGCCGTCCGGCGACGCCGTTGACGAGCTGATCGTCAGATAATTCACGTGGTCGAATCCAAAATTTGCCTGCGCCTTGTTCAAGTCCCACGCCACCGACACACCGGCGGCGTTCTGAAACTGCGCGTAGTCGCCCGTGCCCGTCACCGACGGATTCTGATACGAATACTGCGCCAGCGACGGTCGGTCGTGAAAATTGATCACCAGGTCCTTCACGAAAACATCGAAGGAAATTTCCGAACCAGGCGTGATGTAAAGCCGGTTGAGATCACTGCGCGTCGCATAGAACGCGTAACCAACGTCGAGCGACAGGTTCAAGGCGTTACGGTCGCTCACCGGCCAGAACATCGAAGTGTTCAGCGATGGGCTCGCGATGTAATCGCTGGCGGCGTTGGTCTGCGCGAGATTGACGTTGTCGTTGTACTCCAGCCCCACGCCCGCGCTGAACCGCCACAAGGTGTCGCCCAGCCGGATATTGTAATAACCAATCGTCGTTACGCGCTTCCGTCGCTCAGCCGATGCCTCGGCACCGGCAATGGACGCCCGCAAAGCCTCCTGCCCCCGCGCGATGTCACCTCCCACGCCGGCACAGAAAAAAATCAGCGCCGCCGCAGGACACAGCCTGCGGCGGTCGTGACGGATCAAGAATTCAAATGCTTTCAAGGGTGACAAGCGGATGCCGAAAACCGCCGCCATGATGGCGATGCTGCCGGGTCAGGCAACTCGAAACCCACGCCTCCAACAAAAAGGTTCAAACTGGATAATCTGGAATCGCTGTCTGCCATCACCAAGTTGATAGCATTCAGCGCGGGCACTCGGTCGTCACGTCGGTGTCCGTGATGGGAGGAAACGATCAGCCTTTAACTCGCCCGCGCGCGCCGCAGCGTGCTGCGGAGATACGAGGCCCAGAGCAGGAACAGCACCCCAATGATGATGCCCTGGCTCAGCCCGGGAAAGATAAAGGCCAGATAGGCGATGACGCCGCACGCCAGCGTGGCTTTGAAGAAATCAATTGGTCGCATAAAACGAATTTGCGTTGTTGATTGCCTCAACATGCATCACCGCCGCAGCCTTGCAAGCGGCGGATTTACAGACCACGCCCGAGCCTCGCCAGGCTCTCTGGTTTCAAGCTTTCAACCCTTTCCCCGTTAGTTTCATTCTGTTCATTTTCAATTGAACAAACTGTCCCGACCTGCTACCGTCCGCGCCATTGCTGCCATGATTGCACTTGCTGACAAACCCGTTGGAAACGGCAGCCGCGCCAAAACCGCGGCCTCGCCGCTCTCGCCCATAGAAGTTGAAGTCATCCATCTCTTCGTCCGCCTCTCGCGCATGTTGGGCCAACCGCGCTCGCTCGGG
>SCTL01000334.1 GCA_004297495.1 Verrucomicrobiota bacterium | reverse complement strand
ATGCCAGTTCGCCGAATGGGCGTGCGTGAAGGCCCAGGCCATCCCCCCGCCTGTCAGTCCGCTGGTGATCATCGGGTTTTCGGAAACGTAATCGGGGTCGTCGTAATCCACGAAACCGAAGTCACGCGTCTGGCCGAACACCAACCAGACGGCGGCGAAGAGCAGCGCGCACACGCCGAGGTCCAGCCAACGCTTTGGCGGCGTAGTTGGGGTGAATTCAGTCGCGGTCATCGGTGAAATTATTTTCTAACACCACTAGCTTGCGTGAGCGCCTCCACCAAGCCGGCGTGCGGCGTGCCGCCGAGTTCGCGGCATCTCCGAATGTCCGCCCACGCGGCCTCGTATTGCTGGAGTTGAAAATGAACCGCCGCGCGGTTGTTGAAACCGATCGCATCGCCCGGTGAGAACTGGATCGCGCGGTCATAATCCGCCAGCGCCGCCGGGAAATTTTTCTTCGCGCTGTAAACGTTGCCGCGAGTGGTGTACGCGTTCCCATAGTCCGGCTTCGAGGCAATGGCGCGCGCGCAATCCTCAAGTGCGGCATCGGGATCGCCCTTGAGCAGATGGACGCTCGCGCGGTTGTTGTAGCAGACGGCACAGGCGGGATCGAACTCCAGGGCGAAACTAAAATCGCGAATCGCGTCGTCATAACGGGCTTCATTCAAGAACATCGCGGCGCGATTGAGGTAGCCTTCGGCGCTCCGTGGCTCGCTGCCATCCACCCGCGCGCGATCCAGTTTCGCTCCTGCGAGATCGCCCGTCTTTTCGCGGGCGATGGCGCGATTGAGAAACGCATTTTCATAGCGCGGGTTGAGTTGAATCGCGCGGCTGGCCGGCGTAATCGCTGCCGCGTATTCGCCGCGATCCAGGTGATAGACCGCGAGGCTGTTCCAGGCGATGGCGTGCGGCGCGATGCGATTCGCAGCTTCAAAGAGCGCGAGCGAATCGCGCCAGCGCGACAGGTCGGCACGCGTGGCAAGGGTCAATACGGCCAAGGCGACAAAGGCGACGGTTGCGGCCAGTCGCCGGCGCAGCGCGGATTTGCGAGCGGTTTCGGCCACGGACCACACGATGAGAATCGTCAGGCCGATGGACGGCAGATACGTGTAGCGATCCGCGACAGCGATGTGGCCGACGCGGACAAACCCGATGACCGGCACGAGGGTGCCCACAAACCAAAGCCAGCCGAACGTCGCCCACGGGAATTTCGTCGCTCCGGCGATCAGCAACGCCGTGACCGCCGCCAATGCGACGGCGCAGGTGACTACGGTGCGTGCTTCCGGTTTACGGTCGGGATAGAGCACGGTCAGTCCGGTTGGCAGAAAAGATTTTTGCAGATAGAAGACGTAGTTCGGCGGCACGGCAGTCAACTGCTCGGCGACCGGAGCGGTGTGATGTTTCATCGCGCCGATTTCACGCTGCGACAAAAAGGTGGCGGTCGCCGCGAGCGCGACCAGCAGGAACAGGATGGCTTTCTCCTTCACGAGTTTTGGCAGCGCAGCTTTTAAAGAATTCCCATTCACCTCCAGCCGGCGCAGCGGCCAGAAATCGAGGAGCAAAAGCACAAACGGAAAAGTGACCGCCATCGGTTTGGACATCAACGCGAGCGCGAGGCAGAGCGCGACAACAGCGAGGCGGCGCGCGGTTTGTTTTTCCACGAAGCGGAGATAGGCGAGCAAGCCCAGCAGCCAGAAGAAGGCGCACAGGACGTCTTTGCGCTCGGCGATCCACGCGACGGATTCGTTGCGCAGCGGATGGAACGCAAACAGCGCGGCAACGAACAGGCCCGGCCAGAGCCGCTGCGTCGCACGTTGAAGAAACAGCATCAGCAATCCGGCATTGAGCGAGTGGAGGAGCAAGCTGGTGAAATGATGACCGGTGGGGCGCAGACCGAAGAGCGTCACGTCGAGCATGTGTGAGAGCCAGGTCAGCGGCATCCAGCTTCCGCCGCGAATGCTCTGCGCGGCATACGCGAGACCATCGGCGCTCAAGCCGTTTCGCACGGCGTCGTTGCCGTAAACGTAGAGGCCGTCATCGTAGTTCAGGAATTCGTGATGCAACGCGGGCGCGAACAGGAGGAAAGTCAGAATGCCAAGAAGCGCGGCCAGCATGATTGGTCGGCAAAGCAATTTGAAGCCTGGCGCGCGCACGTTCACGGCTTGGGCGAATCCTTTCGACCGCTGGCGTCCGACAGGGCGCGCAGAAAACTTTCGTGCGGGCGTCCGCCCAGCGCGCGACACCGTTCCACGTCCTGCCACGCGCGGTCGTAGTCCTTGAGTTGAAGCCAGGTCACGGCGCGATTCAGATAGGGCAACGCGTTGGTGGGCGAGAGTTCGACGCAGCGCTGATTGTCCGCCAGCGCGAGGGCGAGTTTTCCGAGGCGTGTGTTGGCGATGGCGCGCGTGGTGTAGGCATCCGCCAAGCTGGCGTTCAATTCGAGAGCGCGCGTGGCGTCGCGGATGGCGGCGGCCGAATCGGCTTTGAAGTTGTAAGCGCCACCGCGTCCATTGTGCGCCGCCGCTGAGTCGGGGTTCAATTCAATGGCGCGGGAGAAATCGGCAATCGCCAGGTCCGGCTCGCCAAGTTTCAAGCGGTTCTCTCCGCGAGCGACAAATCCGTCGGCGGTGCGGGGTTCGAGCCGGATTGAGGCGGCGAACATTTCCCACTCGGCTTCAGGAGTTTCGCGGCGAGTCTTGCCCGGGAGCGGAGCGGACTGCAACCGGATTGGACGATCACCAAAACGCACGGCCAGATCGTAATCCTGCTTGGCGCGGGCGTAGTCGCCCAGCGAGGCGCGCGCCACGCAACGGGCGGAATAGGACGGGCCAAACTTGGGATCGAGTTCAATGGCGCGCGTCGCAAGGTCCGCGGCGCGATCCGCATCGTTTTCGTGGAGGAGGTAGTGACACGCGAGATTGTCGTAGGCGACTTTGTGCGGCGCGACTCGGATGGCGGCTTCGAAGAGCGTTCGGGAGTTTTGCCACCGTTTCAGATCGAGGTGAGTCAGGACTGCGAATCCTCCCAGGAGCAAGACGGACGAGGCAATGGCGGCGCGTCTCGCTCCTTGGGTCGCGGGCCACCAGTTCCCGATCGCCCAGACCAGCGCGAGGCCGAGGCCGATGGACGGAAGATATGTGTAGCGATCCGCCACCATGGACATGCCGACGGGCACGATGCCGATAACGGGCGCGATCGTGATGAGAAACCAGAACCAACCCACCGCAAACCACGGCTGCTTGAACGCCCGGCGAACGGCGAGCAGCGAGATGGCAACCAGCACCACGGTCGCAGCCACAAAGCTGCCGGTTGAAAGATGGTGCTCGGGATAGAGGACGGTGCGGTCCACGGGTGCGAAGATTTTGACCAGATAGAAAATCAGATTCGCGACCACATCCGACGCCCGCGCAAAAAGTCCGTTGCTCCAGTGACTCAACGTGCCGGTCTCGCGCTGTGACCAATAAGTTACGGCGCTGGCGGTGAAGGCGAGCAGCAGCAGCGGAATCTTCTCGCGCACCAGCGGCCACGCTCGGCGGCGAACGTCCGGCCAACTGTTGCCGAACCGTTGCAATGGCCAGAAATCCAGCAGCAACAAGACAAGTGGAAACGTCACCAGCATCGGTTTGGCCATCAATCCCAACGTCAGGCTGAGGGCCAACAGGAGGTAGCTTCGGCGATCTCGCGTATCGAGGTAGCGGCGATAAGCCAGCAGACCCAGCGCCAGGCAGAGTCCGCTCAGGGCATCTTTTCGCTCAGCAATCCATGCGACTGATTCGGTGCGGAGCGGATGGAGCGCAAACAGCGCGGACACGAGCGTGCTGCGCCAGAGGCAACCCGACAGCCCATGCCAGGCGAGCAGCAACAGCGCCGAGGTCAGGGCGTGGAGCACGGCGTTCACGGCGTGCCGCGCCGTTGGACCGGGACCAAACAGGCTCGTGTCCAGCAGGTGGGACAACCAAGTCAGCGGCATCCAACTGCCGCCGTCCACGGTGGTGAACGCGTAGGCCAGTCCGTCTGCACTCAGGCCGTTGAGCACGGCTTCGTTCTTGAACACGTAAACCCCGTCATCGTAGTCCACGAAATCGAAGCGTACGGTCGGGAGGTAGAGTAAAAGCAGCAGAACGCCGAGTGCGACGGCGTTCCCGGCGGGACGGGTGACGATGCCAAGGGCCCTGTTCATGCTCGAATGTTTTCGTGGCAAGGATTGTGGCATTCCGCGCGCAGATCAATCACGGGCATAAAAAAACGGCGGACCGAAGTCCGCCGTCATGAAATAATGTCAGCGACAATCAGCCGCGGATTCTGCGGAAGCGATTGATCAGGGCCAGCATCCCCACGCCTAAAAGGGCGCACGCAGCCGGCTCGGGAACGGCGGTGTACGGCGTAACGTCAACAAACCCATCACCGATGCGAATCTCATCAACATTCATTGCACCGTAGGTGTAGGTGGTGCCAACTGTGCCCTGACCATTACCACCGAACAAGCGGATACGGTCAAACACCCAGTCGCGTGTGTTGGCGGTGCCGAAATCGCTGGATGTGTAAACGACGTCCGCCGAGGCATCGGTCGGAGCGCCAGTCAGGCTCGACGGATTGATCCAAATGCGCAAGGTATCGGCGTTCCCAACCGAAGTGGCGGTCGTGCCGATGTGGTCAATGCGCATCAGGATGAAATCCGCCGGAACAGTCGCAAAATTGACAGTGGACGCTTTGGTATTGTTGGCGCCGCCAGACGACAGTACCGACCAGGTGTCGTTTGGCAAAGACGTGTCCGTCTCGCTGCTCTGGGTCGCGCGACCGACGGTGAATTGTTCGCTACCGGCAGCAGTGGATGTGGTCGTCGCATTGAAGAAGAACTGAACCCCAGCGGCACGGCCATGCTGGTAGTCAGCCGGTGCGGCAGCTGGGGCAGGACTTGCATTGTCGGTTCGCAGAGCAAGAAAACTGACCCAAGTGGATTCAGTCGCACCGGTGTTCCCGCGGATGAAGCTGAGTCGCCGAAGAGGCTGGGTGGAAGCACTTGTCCCTCCGCTGATATTATCACCGGTAGCCGACCCATCTCCCGTAAAATATGCGCGGTTTCCCGAAGTGACCAACATGTTACCGGCCAGGTCCGAGTAAGAATAACTGCCCGACAAAACCAACGAGTTGTTAATGTTCCCGCCGTTCTGTTGCCACGCGGCAACCCAACCCAGATCGCCACCGCCACTGTTGCCGGATAGCACACCGGGAGTGTAATTAAACCCGTCGTACGCCAACAGCGTCGCATGAGCTTGATTCATCCCCAACGTGGCAAGGACTCCGAGAACGACCGGTACAATTACCTTTCTGAGGAACGTCATAAATGAAAGAATTTGTTTTGGTTTTCTGTTTGTCTGAATGCTTTCAATGATGTTTATAGCAAGGACTCATGCCGCACAGAATCGGAGAACTGGCAAATACATTAAGAAAAGTGCCAAGCCGGGAGCCTGTGGAGTATCCCGAATCTGACGTTCAACCGCCCTTCCTGCCTCGCTCCCCTCAGAGGGCAAATCACGCGTTCGCGCCGCGATATTCGACCACGCGGACTTTCTCCAGTGTCACCAACCCGCCCGTGACCATGGGATCAAGCTGCGGCAGGAAGGCGTTGATCTTCTCCTCGCTGTCCACGATTTCGATGACCAGCGGCAGGTCGGTGGAGAGCCGGAGAATTTTCGACGTGTGCAGCCGGCTGGACTTGCCAAAGCCCATCGGCCCGCGCAAAACAGTCGCGCCAGCCAAGTGTTGTTCGCGCGCCTTGAGGACGATGGCTTCGTAGAGCGGGCGATGTTCCCAACGATCACTCTCGCCGATGTAGATTCGCAACAAGACGGCTTCGTGCGGAATTTGCATTTCAATTTCCTTTCATCGCATTGAACACCAGGCCGACAAGATAGCCGAGCCAGGTCGCGATCAAGCAAAGCGCGACGGACAGCAACACATTGCCACCGGCATAAAGCCACTCGCGGTCGCGCAGGAGGTTGAGGGTGTGCAGGCTGAAGGAGGAGAACGTGGTGAACCCGCCGCACACGCCAATCATCAAAAACTGCGTCGCGAAGACGCGCCCTTCCAAACTCATTTTCCCTTCCGGAATCGTCAGCGCACCCAACACGCCGATGACGAACGAGCCGAGGACATTGACGGCAAGCGTGCCCGCCGGGAACGTATCGAATCGTTGCGAGACGAGGCCGTTCATCCAGTAACGCGCCACGCTGCCGAGCGCGCCACCGAGCGCCACCCAGAGATATGTCATCGCATTTGTCACGCGCCCACTGTTGCAAAAGGGCGGCGGAAAGTCACACCGGATTTCTCCACCGCATTGTCACGCCGCCGCATATTTGTGCGCTTTGATTTCGCGCGCCGCTTTGCCAACATGCGCCGTCACAAACTATGCGACTCAGTCCCGAACAATCCCTGGCCGGCATTCTCGAACCCGTCTTCGCCATCCGCACCGACGACGATCTCGGCATCGGCGACACCGCCGGCGTGCGCGAGATGGTTGACTGGTGCGCGCGCCACGGCCTGAACATTTTTCAAACGCTGCCCATCAACGAAATCAGCGACGACAACTCGCCCTACAACGCCATCAGTTCGCTCGCGCTCGAACCGACCACCATCGCCTGCGCGCCGGAACATCTGCCCGATCTCACGCGCCGCAAGTTCAACGAAATCGCCACGGCGGCGCGCTTGAAGGAATTGCGCAACGGCAACGTGAATTATCCGAAAGTGAAAGCGCTCAAACGCGAACTACTGCTCGCCGCGTTTGAAAATTTTCTCGCCCGCCATTTCGAGGACGACACGCCGCGCGCCGCCGAGTTCCGCGAGTTCCTGCAAGAGAATGCCGAATGGCTTTCCGACTACGCGCTGTTCCGCGTGTTGATGGAGGAGAACGGCCACACGCCGGCGTGGGATCGCTGGCAGCCGGAACATCGCGGCCCGCGCCGTGCGCGCACCTGGCTGCTTTCGCTGCCGGAGAAGCGCCGCGACGCGCTCACGCGCCGCCAACTTTTCTTTGCCTACGTGCAGTGGATCGCCTTCTCGCAATGGCAGGCGATCAAAGCCTACGGCTCGGAGAAAAAGGTTTATCTGATGGGTGACATTCCGTTCGGCGTGGGCCGTTACAGCGCGGACGTGTGGGCGAACCGCAGCATCTTCGATCTCGACTGGAGCGGCGGCGCGCCGCCGGAGCGCACGTTCAAGGTGGATCCATTCACCGAGAAGTGGGGACAGAACTGGGGCATCCCGAATTATCGTTGGGATGAATTGCGCCGGCACAACTTCGAGTGGTGGCGCACACGCGTGGGCAACATCCAGAAAGTGTTCCACCTCTACCGGATTGATCACGTGCTTGGGTTCTTCCGCATCTACTCGTTCCCGTGGACGCCGGATCGCAACGCTGAATTTCTTCCGTGCAGCGAAACCGAGGCTTCGTATCGCACCGGCGGACGACTGCCCGGCTTCAAACAATTTCCCGACGACACGCCCGAACACAAAGCCGCCAATCAGGCGCAGGGCGAGGAAATTCTTCGCGTCGTGCTCGAAGGCTCCGGCGAAACCACCGTCGTCGCCGAAGACCTCGGCTGTGTGCCGGAATACGTGCCGCCGACATTGGAGAAACTTGACATCCCCGGCTTCCGCATCCCCATGCTTTTCCGCGAACACGACGGCTCGTATTCCGATCCGCAGAAGTATCCGCGCCTGTCACTCGCGCAACCAGCGACTCACGATCACGCGCCGCTCGCCGCGATGTGGGAGGAAAGTTGGAAGAACATCGAAGCCGGTCACGACGCTGAACAAAACCGCCGCGAGTTGCAACACATGATGAAGTTCACCGGACTCGACGGCGAACCGCCGCGCGAATTCAGCGCCGCGTTGCACGAAGCGTTCCTGCGCGCCGTGATGCAATCCAGTTCGTGGCTCGCCGTGGTGCAGATTCAGGATGTGTTCGGCCAGACCGCGCGTTTCAATGTGCCCGGCTCGACCTCCGACGCGAACTGGTCCTACCGGATGCCGCAAACGGTGAAGCAGTTGGACTCCGCTCCGAACCTCCTCGTCAAAGCGCAAATCTTCTCCCGCCTCGCGCAGGACAGCGGACGGGTGATTTGAAAAGTTGCCAGAGCACCGTCACTGCGAGGCGAAGGGTTTTTGCTTACTCAGATATGCTCCGCGATCGTCGGGCGGCGGTGGGCGTTGGATTCCATTTCCGGCGGCAGCGGCGCGTCTTCGCTGGCCAGCACGCGGTAATTGCGGACCCGCAAAGAAACTTCCCGGCCATCTTCCAGACCGAGTTGCGCGTATTCCTCCTTCGTCATGCGGCTGCGCAGGATGAGGCCCGAGGGCAGTTCCAGTTCAAGGCGCAGCATGATGCCGAGAAAGAACGTGTGCCGCAGCACGGCGCGATACGGAAACAATCCCAAGTCCGGGGAAATTTGAACGGCGTAAGGACGGAAACCGATGCGCAACTTCGTTCCGTCGGGCTGGCCGGCGGCGGGAAACTGCAACTCATTCACCCGCGCCACGCCGCCGCGCACTTCCGTGTCGAGCACGTTCATCACGCCGATGAACCGGGCCACGAATTCGTTCGCCGGCTGTTCATAGACTTCGCGCGGCGTGCCGATCTGCTCCAGATTGCCGCGCGAAAAAATCACGATGCGATTCGAGACTTCCATCGCCTCCTCCTGATCGTGCGTGACAAAGATGGTCGTCACGTTCAGTTCGCTGTGGAGCGTGACGAGTTGCTCGCGCAACTCCTGGCGAATCTTGGCGTCCACGGCGCCGAACGGTTCATCGAGCAACAGCACGGTGGGTTTCGGTGCGAGCGCGCGGGCGATGGCCACACGCTGGCGCTGGCCGCCGGAGAGCTGATGCGGAAAGCGTTTTTCAAAACCGGCGAGGTCCATGATCTCCAGCAACTCGGCCACGCGCGCCTCGATGTCGCGCCGTTTCCAGCCTTTGATCTTCAAACCGAACGCGATGTTCTTGAACACGTTCATGTTCTTGAACAACGCGTAATTTTGGAACACGAACCCGATGTTGCGTTTCTGCACCGACACATCGTTCACGCGCTGGCCGCGAATGAATATGTCGCCCTCGGTCGGGACTTCGAGGCCGGCGATCATCCGCAGCACCGTGGTCTTGCCGCCGCCGCTCGGACCGAGCAACGCCATCAACTCACCCTCGTTCACCGTGAAGCTCACGCGGTTCACGGCGGTGGTGTCGCCAAACTTTTTAGTTACGCCTTTTAGTTCGATGCTCATGAGTTGCCGTCAGCCTTCAGCCTTCAGCCGCCAGCTTGGAAAGCGAGCGGCGCAGAATGTCCCGCGAAGGAGCGAAGGACGCGAAGGCTGAAACGTCTCTTCTCCGACCTCGCAACCTCCGCTCCTTCGCGGGACGAGGTAAACTGTACCATTGCCAGACCTGCAATTGTCGAAAATTCTGCATGGTCAGTCCTGCCTCCCCGGCTGACCGCTGACGGCTGAAAGCTGAAGGCTCTGTGCTTGAGCAAAATCCCGCGCCTGTTTCCATTCCATAATAGTCTTGAGCACCAGCGTACCCAACGCCAGCAGCGCGAGCAAGCTGGCGACCGCGAACGCGGCGGGTGCTTGGAACTGATCATTCAGGCTCTCGACTCGCAACGGCATCGTTTGGGTTTCGCCCACGATGTTCGCGCTGACCACGCGCACCGCGCCGTATTCGCCCATCGCCCGTGCATTGCAAAGAATGACGCCGTAGATCAAGCCCCACTTTACGCTCGGCAGCGTCACGTGCCAGAAAGTCTGCCAGCCATTCGCGCCGAGGGTGAGCGCGGCCTGCTCCTGTTCGCTGCCAGTGGCTTGCATGACGGGGATCAACTCGCGCGCGACAAACGGGAACGTCACAAACACCGTCGCCAACACGATGCCCGGCACAGCGAAAACGATTTGCAAGTTGTGCTCCGTCAGCCACGGGCCAAAAAACCCCTGCGCACCGAACAGCACGATAAACATCAATCCCGCCACCACCGGCGAAACCGAGAACGGCAGATCAATGAGCGTGATGAGCAGCGCCTTGCCGCGGAACTCGAACTTGGCGATGGCCCACGCCGCCGCGAGACCAAACAGCACATTCAATGGAACACAGATCGCCGCCACAATCAGCGTGAGCCGGATGGCCGCCCACGAATCCGGATGCGTCAGCGCCCGCCAGTAAATATCCCAGCCTTTGGCAAACGCCTGCGCGAAGACGTTCACGAGCGGCAACAGCAGGAACACGAGACAGAATGCCAGCGCGAGCAGGATGAGCGTCCACTTGGCAAAAGCGGATTCCTCCGTGCCCCGCGGCAATTTGCCGTGGCTCGCTGAACGTCGGTTGGTTACTGCTCCGGCCATGTCATTTCAGAAATTTATTCGCCCACTGTTCCAGGAGATTGATCACCGCCAGCAATGCGAACGAAATCACCAGCAGCACCACGGCCAGCGTCATCGCGCCGGCGTAGTTGTATTCTTCGAGACGCATCACGATCAGATACGGCGCGATCTCGGTTTTGAATGGT